>DASQGB010000167.1:0-1851 GCA_035632815.1 Burkholderiales bacterium
CACCGCGGCCGCCGATGCCGTGCGGACGCAGATCCGGGATGCGGTCAAGAAGGGAGCGAAACCGCTCCTCGACATCAAGGACCAGCCTGGAACACCATACTTGCCGCCGCAAGTTCTCGTCGACGTCGATCACGGCATGGCGGTGATGACCGAGGAGACTTTCGGACCGGTGGTCGGGATCATGCCGGTGGCTGGCGACGAGGAAGCGATCAGGCTGATGAACGACAGCCGCTACGGCCTGACCGCGTCGATCTGGACCGCGGACGCGGAGGCTGCGCTGCGCATCGGCGGGCAGGTCCAGACCGGCACCTGGTTCATGAACCGCTGCGACTACCTCGACCCCGCGCTCGCCTGGACCGGCGTGAAGGACTCGGGGCGCGGCTGCACGCTCTCGCGCCTCGGGCTCGAAGCCTTCACGCGCCCGAAGTCCTTCCATCTGCGCTTGACCCTCTGAAAATGCAGATCGGACTGCTCGAATGCGACAACGTCGTCGGGCGCTTTCCCACGGTCGAGGGTGGCTACCGGGAAATGTTCGCTGCCCTCCTCCAGCCGCATGTCCCGCAGCTGCGCTTCAGCTACTACGAGGCCTGGCGCGGCGAGCTGCCGGCGCAAACCGGCGCTTGCGACGCCTGGCTGTGCACCGGGTCGCAGTACTCGGTCTACGACAAGCTCGACTGGATCGGCCCGCTCGAGAGCTTCGTAAAGAAGCTGTACCGAGAGAAAAAACCGTTCGTCGGAGTGTGCTTCGGCCACCAGCTGCTCGCGCAGGCGCTCGGCGGCGAGGTGGCGCGCGCGAAGCAGGGCTGGGGCGTCGGCGTGCACGAGATGACGGTGGTGGAGCCCGAGCCCTGGATGCAGCCGCCGCTCGCGAGGTGCCGGCTGCAGTACATGCACCAGGACCAGGTGCAGCGCCTGCCCGGCGCAAGCACGGTGCTGGCGCGTGCAGCGCACTGCGAAGTGGCGATGTTCCGCGTCGGCGACTCGATGCTCGGCGTCGAAGGCCATCCGGAATTCACGCTGCCCTACAGCGAGGCGCTGATCCGCGCGCGGCGCGAACGCATCGGCGCCGAGCGCACGGCGAGCGCGCTCGCCAGCTTAAGCCAGCCGACCGACGCGCCGGTCGTCGCCCAGTGGATCGCGCGATTCTGCTCGCTTCGAAATCAATAGGCTGGCGCGCTTAGCGCTAGTGCGCGGTGTAATCCAGGAACCTCTCCGGGCTCACGCGGATCGCGGCGCCGGTCGGACAGGCGCGCACGCAGGCCGGGCCGCCCGACAGGTCCTTGCACATGTCGCACTTCACCGCCTTCTTCTGGTAGTCCTTGCCATGCTTGACATGCTGCCGTCCCGGCTCGGCCGTGGCTCCGGTAAGCAGCCAGGTCCACAGGCTGGAGCCGGTGCCCTTCCCCGCCGGCGCCATCTGGATCACGCCGTAGGGGCAGTTGCGCTCGCAGTTTCCGCAGCCGATGCAGGTGTCCTGGATGAACACCTCGCCGTTGGGATTGCGGTGGATCGCATCGGGAGGGCAATCGGTCATGCAGCGCGGGTTCTCGCAGTGGCGGCACGAGGTGGGCACGTGGATGTTGGCGAAGGTCGGCCCGGCCTGCCGGTCCAGCCGCGAGGTGCCGCCGTGCGTTTCGGCGCAGGCCTTCTCGCAGTTGTCGCAGCGCACGCAAAGGCTCTCGTCGATCAGCAGCACGTCGGTCGCCTCGCCAACGCCCTGGCTGACGAGGAAGCTGACCAGGTTGCCCGGGTCGGGCTCGGCTTCGCGGCGGATGTTGTTGGTGATCCGCTCCAGCACGCGCTGGTCCATGCCGCCCCGCAGGTCCGTATTGCGTTCCAGCACCTCCTGGA
>DASQGB010000168.1:0-11350 GCA_035632815.1 Burkholderiales bacterium
GCGCGAGCGCAGCTTCGTGCGCGCGCTGCATTGAGCTGCTTCGACCCCCTGACAAGGGGGTCGCGAGCGCAGCGAGCGGGGGGTTTAACAAAAACAGAGCAAAAAAACCAGAACAAAAAAAACAACAGAACCGAAACCCCCGGCCTCATTTGGCAAATGCGGCGCCACCCCCCTTGTCAGGGGGCGACAAAAACACATCAGGATTTCTTGCTGGACTCGAACATGTCCGACAGGTCGACATCGGCGAGCTTGACCGCCGCCTTGTCCGCCGCCTCGTTCGCGGCCATCGCGCGGGCGGTCTCCTTCGTCGCCTGCTCGAAGGCCTCGGCGAGCTTGAAGCTGTAGGCGGCGAGGGCCTTCGGATCGGGCTTGCGCGAATCGGTGCCCGCGAGCGTGCCGTACACCCGGCTCGCCAGGGCGATGAAGATCTTCTCCGCGAGCTCGATATAGGGATCCTTGGGTGCGCTCATGGGGTGCCTCGAGGGGTGGGTCGGCCATCCTACGCCGCGGCGCCCAGCCACGACAGGCCGGTTCGCCGGGCAGGCCCGGAACTTGCGACGCCCCGGGCATGAAACCGTTACAGCTCGGCACCCTCAACCCGGACCTGCCGGCCATCGAGAAGGACCTGGCGGCGCGCATCGAGGCGATCTTCAACCGCTGCCCGGCGCTGGCAGGCTTTACCGTACAGGACTCCTCGGTCCTGCCCGAACAGTTGCGTTCGCTGGCGCTCGAGCGCGAGCTGGTGGTCACCGATATCTCCGTATTTCCATACTTGAATGCGGAGCAGTGCGAGTACATCTATAACGAGGTCGCCGTCGCTCTGCTCGACTTCATGTTCGAGCGGCCTGCGGCGAAGGACGTCCTGCGCGGCCGGACTTTCGTTCGCACGCTGCACTAGCGGATCCGCTCTGCCGCGGCGAGAAATCCCGCAGATTTCAACTTAAGGAAACGCAGGCTTCTTCATAGCGCCCGGCGCCCATCGCGTCGGGCTCGAAGATGTGGTGCTCGCGGATCCAGCGGAACGAGTCCTCGAACACTTCGCGCGTGTAGGGCTCGAAGACGAGGCGCTCGCCCGGCCCCCACCGCCGCGTGTCGATCTCGCCGTGGAAGCGCGCGGGGAACTCGTTGCGGTAGTGGCGGGTGTAGAGCTCCGGGCGCAGGTCGATGTCGCGTTGCGCCTTGCGCAGGGCGCGGAAATACTTGCGCACGTCCTCGGGGTCGGGGTCGCCGTTCAGCATCGAGGCGATCATGAAGGTGGTGTCGATGATCTTGCGGAAGCCGAGCTGCTCGAGGAAATAGTACGGGCCGCTGAACACCGCCGCCGCCGGCACCTGGCGGTCGATCAGCTTCTCCATGCGGCCGAACAGGATCCCGTCGCCGAACGAGAGCTGGATGTCGGCCGCCGGCAGGTACTGCTCGAGCCCCTGGATGGTCGAGTAATGGCTGCCCGACTGGTAGCCGACCGAGACTGGAATGCCCTTCAGGTCCTGCGGCGCGCGGATCGGCGACTCGGGCGGCACGAACACCCCAGCCGGCGACACCGAATAGGCGTCGGCGTACATCTTGCCGTGCCCCTTGGAGGCGGCGACGTTCACCGTCCAGTGGCAGGCGCAGCTGACGTTGGTCTCGCGGCCCTTCTCGAAGCTGGTGTAGGCGCCGACCTTGTCCGGCAGGGCGTGCGTCTCGAAGACATTGCGAAACTCGTAGTCGAGCCCTTCGGCCTTGAAATAAGCCTTTTCCTCGGCGACCCACTCGTGGAGCCTGAAGTGCGGGGAAATCACGAACTTAGCCATGCCGCAATGCTAAGTCATGGGTAGGCGATTGTCGCGATACGCCGACAGCCGTGTCGAAAAACGGCGTAGCCCATGCGGCTCCGGGGGCCGGGAGCCGGGATGCAACGAATGAGTATTAGCTTAAGTGTCATGAAAACCCAACAGTCGACCCTGGAAGCAAGCCTGGACCGCGCCGGCCGGGACCTCGAAGCGCAGCTCGCGTCGCTCTTCGCGCGCTTCCCCGACCTCTGCGGGTTTTCTGTGCGCAACGAGAACGACGATCTGTACGTGAGCGACGTCGGCATCGCGCCGCGCCTGGGCACCGAGCAATACGGCGAGATCTTCCAGGACATCGCCAAGACGCTCGCCGAGCTGCTCGAAGAGCGGCCCGAAGCCTGCAAGCTGCTTAGCGGGAAAACCTTCGCCCGCACCCTGCAGTAAGCCCCTGTTTAGGGCGTAATTCACGCCCTAAGGTTTACGCTGTCGTCGGGTCGGGAAAACCCCGATGTCGTGATTTCCTACGTGCGTGTAGTGTGCCTTGTGACTGTGGAACTCTAAAAGGCGCTACACGATGAAGACGTTCGAATTCAAGCCCGGCCTGCCCGAATCGCAGTTGGGCAGGCTCGAAGCAAATGTCGATGCGAAGATCAGGGCGCTGTTCATGCGCTGCCCGTCGCTGCACGGCTTCTCGGTCCAGGACCGCGCCATGCTCCCGCGCAACATCGACCAGACCAAGATTCCCGACGCGGATCTGTTCGTCACCGAGATCGGGCTGTTCCCCAAGCTCGATTCGCAGTTCGACGAGATCTACGACGAGATCACCCTGGCAATCTCCGATCTCGTGCACGAGCAGCCGCAGGCCTACGACTTCCTGCGCGGCAAAACCTTCGCGCGCACGCTGCACTGAACTCAAGGGGGATGTGCTCGCCGCCGCGGCGCAGGGGATATCCACGCCCGCGGCGGCTGAGCGCGTTTTAGCGGCAGCGCTAAAGCTTCACGATTTGGCGATGGTCTTCCTGGGGGCGATGAAGGGCATGGGGACGATGGTCGCTGTACGCAGGCCTTGGGGAGTCTCGATCTTCAGTCTCTTTTCCGAGGTTGCCGCGATCGGTAGCAGCGCGTAACCGATATTCTTCTTCAGGCGCGGCGAATAGACCGCGGAGGTGACGTGCCCGCCGCCGCGCACCGGCCAGCGCGTCATGTTGAGCTCCAGCCTTGCGCCGCCGATCTGCACGCCCACCAGCTTTTTCGCGACGCCCTCGCGGGCAATGCGCGCGAGCGCCTCGCGGCCGATGAACGGCGCGGCCTTGTCGAGGTTCACCAGCCGCTCGAGGCCGACCTCGTAGGGGTTGGTGTCGAGCGTCATGTCGATGCCGTAATTCAGGATGCCGGCTTCGATGCGCCGGATGTCGGACGGGCCGGTGGCGGCGATGCCGAACTTCCTGCCCGCCTTCATGACGAGGTCCCACAGCTCGGTGCCGCGCGCCGGGTCGAGCAGGTACAGCTCGTAGCCGAGCTCGCCGGTCCAGCCGGTGCGGGTGACGATCAACGCGATGTCTTTTACCGAAGCTCTCAGGAACTGGTAATACTTCAGCGCAGGAAGCGTCTTGCCAAAAAGCGCGGCCATGACGTCCCTCGATTTCGGCCCCTGGATCTGCAGGGGCGCGACGTCGAGCTCGCGCAGCTCGACGTTCATTCCGCAGCCGCGCGCGACACCCTTCGCCCAGAGCAGCACGTCGCTGTCGGCGCAGGCGAGCCAGAAGCGATTGTCCTCCAGGCGCAGCAGCACCGGGTCGTTGACGATGCCGCCGGCCTCGTCGGTAAGCAGCACGTAGCGGCCTTCGCCGACCGGGCACTTCGAAAGATCGCGCGGCGTGAGCAGCTCCGCGAAGCGCAGGCCGTCGGGGCCGGCGATCTCCACATTGCGCTCGACCGCCACGTCCCACAGCGTCACGCCGTGGAGCAGCTTGCGGTATTCCGCCTCGAAGGACGCGTAGCGGATCGGCAGCAGCATGTGGTTGTACACCGTGTAGCCGCGGCAGCGCGCGCGCTGCGTCGCTTCGAAGAAAGGCGAGCGCTTGAGTCTCGCGCCGCGTTGCAGGAGCGCCGGATCGAAGGGTTTCATCAGGCTGATCGTAACTTAAGGTACAGTCCTTCGAAATGGATTTGAGCCTGCAGGTCGGCAAGTACGACATCCAGAAGCTGCTCGGCAAGGGCGCCACCGGCACCGTCTACCTCGCGCGCGATGCATTCACCGGAAGAGAGGTCGCGCTGAAGACCATCGAGCCCGAGGTGTTCCGCGACCCCGAGTTCGGCACCGTCTACCGCTCGCAATTCCTGAACGAGGCTTCGCTCGCCGGGAAGCTGCGCCACCCGCATATCGTCGCCATCCTCGACGCCGTGGTCGGCAAGGATTCGGGGTATATCGCGATGGAGCTGGTGACCGGCGGCGACCTGTCGCGCTACGTCACCCCGCAGACCCTGCTGCCGGTCGCCGATGTGCTGCAGATCGGCTTCAAGGTCTGCGGCGCGCTCGACTACGCCGCGCGGGAGGGCATCGTCCACCGCGACATCAAGCCGGCGAACATCATGGTCGTCTCGGGCACCGAGGTGAAGATCGCCGATTTCGGCGCCGCGGTCCTCAGGAAAAGCCAGGTGGTGCAGACCGCCGCCATGGGCTCGCCCTATTACATGTCGCCCGAGCAGATCAACGGCGCGGCGCTCACGTTCCACAGCGACATGTACTCGCTCGGCGTGGTGCTGTACGAGCTGCTCGCCGGCAGGCGCCCCTTCCAGGCCGAGAACCTCGACGCGCTGCTGGAGAAGATCCTCAAGCTCGATCCCCTGCCGCCGAGCGAGGCGCGCCCGGGCCTGCCGAAGGACATCGACCCGGTGGTGCTGCGCGCGCTGAAGAAAGCCCCCGAGCAGCGCTATGCGACCTGGGCCGAGTTCGCGCTCGAGCTCTCCCGGGTCGGCCACCTGGTGCTGCCCGAGGGCGCGATTCCCGACAGCGAGAAGTACGTGGCGCTGCAGAAGGTGCCGATGCTCGGCACGCTGTCCGACTCGGAGCTGTGGGAGCTCGCGCGCGCGGGGCGCTGGACGCGCAGCGCCCGCAACCGGAGCATCGTCAAGGAAAAGGAGCGCGGCACGAGCTTCTTCTTCCTGGCGCAGGGTGAGGCGAAAGTGACCCTCCAGGCGCGCCTGCTCAACATGGTCCGTGCCGGGGAGTTCTTCGGCGAGATGGCGTACATCGCGGGCGGCGAGCAGCCGCGCCACGCCACCGTCGAATCCTCCACCGAGGTGATGCTCGCCGAATTCGAGCCTGCCGCGCTCGACACGATGAGCCTCGGCGCGCAGCTGCAGCTCATGCGGGCGCTGGTGCGCAACGTGAGCGAGCGCCTGGCGCTCGCCAACACCCGCACCGCGCGCTAGGCTGCGCCGGTGCGCTCGAAGAAGGTCGCCATCCTCGAAAGCCGGCTCGGAAGACAGCTCGTCGACCTGGTCAGGCAGCGCGGCGGGCTGCCCTTTCACGCGCCGGCGCTCGCCGAGCTGCCCGACCTCGAGCCCGCCCGCATCGCCGAGCTCGTGCGCTCGCTCGAGGCGAGCCCCCCGAGGCTCGCCATCTTCCAGACCGGCGTCGGCACGCGCGCCCTCTTCGCAGCAACCGACAGCCTGGGTTTGACTGAAGCTTTCCTGAAGCTTCTTTCAGGAACCCTGGTGGCAGCACGGGGCCCTAAGCCCACCGGCGCGCTGCGCAGCCGCGGCGTGCGCATCGACCGCAGCGCCGCGGATCCGTTCACTACGCAGGAAGTGCTGGAAGCGATCAAGGACCTCGACCTCGCCGGCGCGCGCGTGATCGTGCAGCGCTACGGCGCGGCCAACGCCGGGCTCGACGCCGCCCTCGAGGCGCGCGGCGCCCAGGTGACGGAGATCCCGACCTACCGCTGGTCGCTTCCCGCGGACACCCAGCCCCTCGCCGAGCTGATCGGCGCGCTCGAGCGCGGCGAGATGCACGCGGTGGTGTTTACCAACGCCGAGCAGGCGAGGAACCTGTTTGCCGTGGCGGCGCAGCTCGACAAGACAAAAGCGTTGCAACAGGCCTTGAATCGGACGCTCGTCGCCTCGATCGGCCCGGTAGCCTCGGCGGCGCTGCGCGAGGCCGAGGTCGAGGTCGGCCTCGAATCGAGTCCCCCCAAGCTGGGGGCCCTTCTCTCCGCACTGGACACGGCCTTGTCATGAGAATTTTTCTTGTTTTGCTTTTCTTCAGTTGCGAAGTGTTCGCGCAGGCTTATCCCGCGCGCCCGATCCGCCTGGTGGTGGGCTTTCCGCCGGGGGGCGCGGCCGATATCGTTTCCCGGACGCTCGCCGAGCCCTTGTCGCGCATCCTCGGCCAGCCGATCGTGGTCGACAACCGCCCGGGCGCCGGGTCGAGCATCGCCGCCGAGCATGTCGCGAAGAGCGCGCCCGACGGCTACACGGTGCTCATCGCCAGCCCGTCGAGCATCCTGGTCAATCCGCTGCTTAGCCCGACGCTGGGGCAGCCGCTGCGCGAGCTCACGCCGGTGAGCAAGGTGAGCTCATCGCCGCTGGTGGTAGCGGTCAACCCCTCGACCGGCGTGGCGTCGATGCGCGAGCTGATCGAGCTTGCGCGCAAGAACCCCGGCAAGCTGAACTACGCCTCGTCCGGAAACGGCTCTGCGCCGCACATGGCCGCGGTCCTGTTCCAGAGCTTGACGAAAGTCGACATCGTGCACGTGCCGTACAAGGGCGGCGCGCCCGCGGTGCAGTCGGTGCTCGCCGGGGACACGCAGCTTTGCTTCGCCACGCCGCCCTCGGTGCTGTCGCTCGTGCAGTCGGGAAGGCTGCGGGCATTGGCGGTCACCAGCCCCAGCCGCACGCCCCTCGTTCCCGGGGTGCCCGGGATGGACGAGGCGGGCCTGCCCGGCTACGAGATCTCGTTCTGGTACGGCTTCTTCGTACCGCTGGGCACGCCCGTCGAAGTGGTGCGCAGGCTCTTCGACGCGACCAGCCAGGCGCTCGGCCTGCCCGAGACCGCCAAGGCGCTGGCGCCCCAGGGCACCGAGACCTCGGGCTCGCGCTCGCCGCAGGACTTTGCGGCGTTCCTCACCGAAGACGCGAAGCTCTGGGAGCGCCTGGTGAAGGAATCCGGTGCCAAGGCCGAATAGCTAGAGGCGGCGGCCGAGCACGTAACGGCTTCGGGTAGGATTGCCGGCCTACGATGGAACTGGAACTTGCAGGGCGCACGGCGCTGGTGACCGGCGCCAGCATGGGGATCGGCCGCGGCATTGCATCGGCGCTGTCGCGGGAGGGGGTGCGCCTCGCCGTCATGGCGCGCCGCCGCAGCCTGCTGGAAAAGCTGCAGGACGAGCTCGGCACGAAGCTCGTGATCATCGAATGCGATTTCCTGCGCGAGGGCGCGCCGGAAACCGTCGCCGCGGCAGCGCTCGAGGGCCTGGGCTCGGTCGAGATCCTGGTGAACAACGCCGGCGGCAGCCGGCGCTTCACGCTCGAATCGAGCGAAGCGCAGTGGGAAGAGGCGCTTACCCTGAACTTCACCCGGCAGCGCCAGCTTGCGCAACGGCTGCTGCCGCAGATGATCGCGCGCAAGTGGGGGCGCATCATCAACATCACCGGCAAGTCCGAGCCCGAGGGCCTCAACGGCGCTTTCGCCGCCAAGGCGGCAATGCATTCCTGGGCGAAGGGCCTGTCGCGCGAGGTCGGAAAACACGGCATCACCGTCAACTCGGTGCCGCCGGGACGCATCATCAGCGAGCAGATCCTGCGCAACTATCCGCCGGAGTTTCGCAAGCGTGAGAGCGAGGAGGACATCCCGGTAGGCGAATACGGCCAGCCCGAGGACATCGCGAACCTGGTGTGCTTCCTCGCTTCGCCCAGAGCGCGCTACATTACCGGCGCGGTCATTCCCGTCGACGGCGGCTTACGACGCTATCAATTCTGAGGATGAAGATGAGAACCCTGATTGCCCTGCTAGGTTTTATTTTTCTCGAGACTGCCGCAGCACAAACCTTCCCCACGAAACCGATCCGCCTGATCGTCCCGTTCGCCCCCGGCGGCAGCTCGTCCATCGTCGCGCGCTTCGTGGCGCAGGAGATGCAGAAAGGCCTCGGCCAGCAGATCGTGATCGAGAACAAGCCCGGCGGGGGCGGCAATATCGCGATGCACGAGGTGGCGCGCGCCGATCCGGACGGCTACACGCTGATCATCAGCCACGTCGGCTCCTTCGCGATGAATCCGTACATGTACGACAAGCTGCCCTATGACGTGGACAAGGATTTCTCGGCGATTTCGCTGCTGGCGAAGGTGCCGGCCATCTACGTGGTGCACGCGGACGTTCCCGCGAAGGACCTGCGCGAGTTCGTTGCGCTGGCGAAGAAGCAGTCCGGTCAGCTTTACTACGGCAGCGCCGGCAACGGCTCGGCCGGGCACCTCGCCATGGAGTATCTGAAGCAGGCCACCGGCATCGAATTGCAGCACGTGCCCTACAAGGGCACGGGGCCGAACGTGACGGATCTCATCGCCGGGCGCACCCAGGCGGCTTCCGCGGGGACGCCGCCGCTTCTGCCGCACGTCAAGGCCGGCAAGCTGCGCGTGATCGCGGTGGGCACGCCGCAGCGGCTGAAATCGCTGCCCGACGCGCCGACCGTGGCGGAGCAGGGCTACCCCGGCTTCGAAACCTCGCAGTGGTACGGCCTGCATGCGCCCGCCAGGACGCCGGAGGCGGTGATCCAGCGTCTCACGGAAGAAGCCGCGAAGGCGACGCGCTCGCCGCTGGTGCTCGAGCGCTTCGCGCCCGACGACGCCGAGGCCATCGGCTCGACGCCCTCCGAGTACGTCGCGTTCATCAAGAAGGAGCAGGAGCGCTGGAGCAAGGTGGTGCGCGCCGCCAAGATCAAGGCCGACTGAATGGTCGACGTCATCGTCGTGGGCGGCGGCAACGCCGCACTGTGCGCGGCGCTGTCTGCGCGGGAGCATTCAGACAAAGTTCTGGTCCTGGAGCGCGCGCCGCAGGACGAATCCGGCGGCAACTCGCGCTTCACCGCCGGCCTGCTGCGCGTCGCCTACCGCGGCGTCGAAGACCTGAAGGAGCTGATCCCCGATCTGAGCGAGCAGGAGATCGCCAACACCGACTTCGGCTCCTACACCGAAGAGCAGTTCTTCGACGACATGGCGCGCGTCACCGAGTTCCGCTGCGATCCGGACCTCACCGAGATCCTGGTGAAGCAGAGCTTTCCGACCGCGCGCTGGATGCGCTCGAAAGGCCTGCGCTTCACCGCGGCGTGGGGCCGGCAGGCGTTCAAGGTCGAGGGCAAATTCAAGTTCTGGGGCGGCCTCACGCTCGAGGCGACCGGCGGCGGCCCGGGCCTGGTCGACTCCCTTACCCAGATCGCGCGCAAGAACGGCATCGAGATCCGCTATGGCGCGCGCGTGAGCGCGCTGCTCGTCGATGACGAGGGCGTGCATGGGGTGCGCGTCAGGCAGGACGGAAAAACGCTGGAGGTGACGAGCAAGGCCGTGGTGCTTGCCGCCGGCGGCTTCCAGGCGAATACGGAGTGGCGCACGCGCTATCTCGGCCCCGGCTGGGAGCTCGCCAAGGTGCGCGGCACGCGCTTCAACACCGGCGACGCGATCCGCATGGCGCTCGACGCCGGCGCCGCCGCCACGGGCAACTGGTCGGGCTGCCACGCGGTGGCGTGGGACCGCAACGCGCCCGAGACCGGCGATCTCGCCGTCGGCGACGGCTTCCAGAAGCATTCCTATCCGTGGGGCGTGTACATCAACGCCGACGGCAGGCGCTTCGTCGACGAAGGCGCGGATTTCCGCAACTACACCTACGCCAAGTACGGGCGTGTGATCCTGCAGCAGCCGAAGCAGTTCGCCTGGCAGATCTTCGACGCCAAGGTGAAACCGCAGCTCCGCGACGAATACCGCATCAAGCAGGTCACCCGGGTGACCGGCAATACGCTGGAGGAGCTGGTCTCCAAGCTCGACGACACCAACCAGGAAGTCGCCCTGGCCGAGCTGAAGAAGTACAACGCCGCGGTGCGCACCGACATTCCGTTCAACCCGAATGTGAAGGACGGTCGGCGCACCGAGGGCCTGGAAGTCAACAAGAGCAACTGGGCGAACACGCTCGACACGCCGCCGTTCGAGGCCTACGCCGTGACCTGCGGCATCACGTTCTCCTTCGGCGGCCTGAAGATCGATTCCGCGGCGAGGGTGATCAGCTCCGACGGCGCGCCGATCCGCGGCCTCTACGCCGCCGGCGAGCTGGTCGGCGGCATCTTCTGGTTCAACTACCCCGGCGGCTCGGGGCTGACCAACGGCGCGGTGTTCGGCAGGATCGCCGGCAAGAGCGCGGCGACTTCGGCGTGAAGTTGCCCCCTGACAAGGGGGGTGGCGCGCAGCGCCGGGGGGTTTCGGTTTTGCTTTTCCTGGTTCTGCCTTTTTTGTTCTGTTTTTTTCTAAACCCCCCGCTCGCTGCGCTCGCGACCCCCTTGTCAGGGGGTCGAATCACCGCGCCGGGCTTACTTGGATGCGAAGCGCAACCCGATTTTCATCCATCGTCAGATTCACCGCGGCGCCGGGCACGAGCTGCGAGGGCTTTCCCGGAACCAGCGTCGAGATCGACGCGTTCTCCGGCACGACGACCTTCTGCGCGCCGCCGTCGTACGTGAGCGTCAGCTCGCGGCCGCTCGAAGCCTGCACCACCGCGCCGACGGTCGCGTTGGTCATCGTCTGGTCGTCGCGCCCGTCGAACGGCCGGTGGCCGGGATTGAGCGGCTTCGGGAAACGGCGCACCTCGTAAGCGGTGAGCGTGCCGTCCGGACGCTTCATCGACGTCACGCCGAGGAAGTCGCCGGGCTTGATGTCGGCGAGCGTGATCGGCTGGGTGAACACGATCTCGGTCTTGTCGCCGACGTGAATCTGCGTTTTTCCATCAACAGTAAACATATTCCCGTCGGAAGCGGTAATCGTCCCCCGTACCCGCTGCGGCGCCTGCGCGACGGCGGCGCAGGCGACCAGCACCAGCAAAAGGCTACTGAGGCGGCTTGACGCCATCTTTGCTCACGGAGACGCGCTGCGTGACGAGCTTGCCGCCTTCGCTGCGCGCGGTGGTGAAGATGGTTTCGCCGGGCTTGAGATCCGCGCGCGTGCCGGGAACGAACATCACGATCGGCGTGCCGGGCGGCACCACGATCTTCTGTGTCCCGTCCTTGTAGGTCATGGTGATTTCGTTGCCGCCGCTCACGTTGGCGACGCCCTCGAGGGTGGCGTTGGTCATGGTGGAGCCCGGCTGCAGGTCCCACGGGGTGTGCCCCTGGGGCACGGTCGGCGGCAGCGCATGGACTTCCACGGCGACCATCTTGCCATCCTTGCTCATCGCGGTGACGCCCACCGGCTTGCCCTTGAGCTCGGCGAGCGTGGTGTTCTTCGCCGTCGCCACGCCTACGTCGGAAGTGAGGTGCACCTTCACGTCGGAGCCGTCGCGCGACTTGACCGACAGGACGTCGCCTTCGAGCGACGCAATGGTGCCT
>DASQGB010000169.1:0-4550 GCA_035632815.1 Burkholderiales bacterium
GGTCAAACGCTGTCGTTCGTGCTGACGCACTCGGCGTCGCACCTGGAGGTGCCGGCGAGGATCGATCCTCAAGCAGCGCTCGCCGACACCGAGGCGTTCTGGAAGAAATGGAGCGAGCGCTGCAGCGTGAAAGGCGAGTGGCCGGACGCGGTGCGCCGCTCGCTCATTACCCTGAAGGCGCTCATCTATGCGCCCACCGGGGGCATCGTCGCCGCGCCGACCACCTCGCTCCCCGAGCAGGTCGGTGGCGTGCGCAACTGGGACTACCGCTTCTGTTGGCTGCGCGATGCGACGCTCACGCTGCTCGCGCTGATGGGCGCCGGGTACTTCGACGAGGCTGCGGCGTGGCGCGACTGGCTGGTGCGCGCGGTTGCCGGCGCGCCGGGCCAGATGCAGATCATGTACGGCCTCGCCGGCGAGCGTCGGCTGCCGGAATGGGAGATCGGCTGGCTGCCCGGCTACGAGGGCTCGGCGCCGGTGCGCGTCGGCAACGCCGCCTCCGACCAGCGCCAGCTCGACGTCTACGGCGAGGTGATGGACGCGCTGCACCAGGCGCGCAAGGGCGGGCTCGCGCACCACGATGCGGCATGGGACCTGCAGCGCGCGCTGCTCGATCACCTTGAAACGGTGTGGAGCGAGCCCGACCACGGACTGTGGGAAGTGCGCGGCGCGCGGCGCCAATTCACCTACTCGAAGGTAATGTGCTGGGTCGCGTTCGACCGCGCCATCAAGGCGGTCGAGGCCTGGGCGCTTCCCGGCCCGGTCGAGCGCTGGCGCGAGCTGCGCAGCCGCATCCATGCCGACGTGTGCCGCCGCGGCTTCCGGCGCTCGCGCGGCGCGTTCGTGCAGTACTACGGCAGCGACGAGCTCGACGCGAGCCTGCTGCTCATTCCCATCACGGGCTTCCTGCCGGCGACGGATCCGCGGGTCAAGTCCACCGTCGAGGCGATCGAAAAGGAGCTGATGGTCGATGGCCTGGTGTACCGTTACCGCACAAAGCGCATGATCGACGGCCTGCCCCCGGGCGAAGGCGCTTTCCTCGCCTGCAGCTTCTGGCTCGTAGACAACCTTTGCCTGCAGGGGCGCTGGGACGAAGCGCACGAGCTGTTCGAGCGCCTGCTCGCGCTGCGCAGCGACGTGGGCCTGCTCGCCGAGGAATACGACCCGGGTTCGAAGCGCCAGCTCGGCAATTTCCCGCAGGCCTTCTCGCACGTCGCCCTCGTCAACAGCGCGATGAACCTCGGCGCGCGCACCAAGCCCGCGAAGGAGCGCGCCGCCGCTTAGTTCAGGCCGCACGGGCGGGGGATTTTGCAAAAATGGGTCAGGTATTGACCCAGGTCTACCATTTCCCGCGGGAGGGCGAGCACCATGGGACATGGGACGCATCGGACGCACTTACCCGCGCGAAGGCACGTACATCGCTTGCGAGCAGCGCAACGTGCGCGCTGCCTACGCTCTGTTCGCCGGGTCGCCCCTGCGGGCTTCGGACGTGCTCGAAATCGCGCTGCGCTACAAGGTGACCGGGGGAGCGATCGGCGGCCTGCTTCTCGCGCTGGCCCTGATCGGCTGGACGCTCACGCTCTAGTCAGGCGCTGCCGCACCATGTTGATGTGCGCGCGCAGGGCATAGAGCTCGTCGGCGTACGAGAGCGGCACCACGATGCGCGCCGCCCGGGCCTCGAGCTTGTCCAGGTCGGCAAGCAGCTCGGCGGCAGAAGCGTCCTTCCTCTCCAGGCTCTGCTCGATCTGGCGCAGGTTGCGGTACCAGCGGAAGACCCGCGAGCGCACGCGGTGCTGGTACAGCGGCGGCACCAGGCGCGACACCGGAATCAGCACCGCGACGATCGAGAATAGCGCCACCCACATTCGGTCGATCAGGTTGGCAATCGAGAAGGGCAGGTAGCGCTGCAGCAAGGGCGGGCCGCTGCGGTAATAACGGTCCGCGTCCTTGGCGAGCGGGAACTCGCTGTGCTCGCCGCTCGGAAAACGGCCCGCGCGCACGATCCAGCCGGAACCGCTGTGGATCCGCGCCGCGGCCTGGACGAACAGCTGCATGAGCGCGGGATGCGTGTCCTCGCGCGCCACCAGCGAGGTCGTGGTGGCGATCAGCGGCACGTCGCGCGATGGCACGTCGAGCGCAAGATGCGCGACGCCGCGCGGCAGCGTGACCGGGCTGATGTAGCGGTAACGGCGCGCGTAGGCCTCGGCGTGCGCGAACTCGAAGAGGCGAATTCCCGGCGTGTACAGCAGCATCTGCACGAAGGGCGACTCAGGCGCCGAGACCAGGAACAGCGCGTCGAGCTTGCTCTCGAGCAGCGCAACCACGGCTTCGGTATCGCCGAGGTTGCTGCGCTTGAGCTCTTCGCGCTCGACCTGGTTGGCGTCGAGGATCCTCGCCGTCAGGCCGGGTGTGCCGCTGCCGCGCGGACCGACGTTGACGCGCCAGCCGCGCAGCTCGGGTATGCCGGTCAGCACGGCCTCGCGGTTGAGCGCCTTGGCAGCGCCGGCGCGGTAGAACAACCACACCGGCTCGAAAGCCACGCTACCGAGCGACACGACTGATTCCGTATCCTCTTTTTCTTCCGCTAGGGGGATGCGCTCGCTCGCGCCGCCTTGCACGAAGGCGAGATCCACGCGCTCCTTCGGATCGCGCAGCAGGCGCAGGTTCTCGCGCGCGCCCGCCGTCGCGCGCAGCTCGACCTGGATGCCGAAGCGCTTCAGATCCTCCGCGTAGCGCGCGCCGAACTCGGCGTAGGCGCTGCGCTCGGGCCCCGTGGCGAGCACCACGCGCCGCGGCGGGTTGGGATCGAGGACGTAATAGGCGGCCACCAGCAGGGCGATTCCGATGAGCAGGAACGGCCCCCAGGCGATCGCCAGCTCGCGCAGCGATACCAGCGTCTCGCGCAGGATGCGGGCCAAATCAGTCCTGCTGGGATTCGATGATCATGACTTTCCTCGGCAAGAGGAAAGTCTAGCAAAGGCTAGCGGCCGCGGTGCTCCCGCACTGCCGCGCTCGCGCTGCGCCGCGGCTCTACGCGATGCACCTCGCGCCCGGCGCTGCGCTGTTCCTGCCGCTCTAACCGTGGCGCAGGCAACACGCGCTTTACTTCCTGCCCGCCGAATCCTGGGACCGATGCGGACGCAGCGGCCGGAAGTTGCGGGGTGCTTCGTGAGATGGGCTGGCGCCGGGACTCGCCGCGAGGGGCTTCGCGGCGGGGCTCGACGCGCTGTACGTCCCGGCGAGGCTGATCGTTGGAGAACCTCGACGCCGCCGGCATGCCCTGGGTGCGCACGGCCTCGCTGGCGTTGCGCGGCGTGCTGTTGATGATCGGCTGGCGCCGCGACTCCGGCACGCGCTGGAATTGGCTAACCGTCGCGGAGACGCTCTTGGTCGGGCGGTGCTGCCACTTGCCGGGAACGACGTGCAGATGCGTGTGCTTGACGAACACGGGACGGCGCACGACGTGGACATGCCGGTGCGGCCAGTTGAAGCCGCCGAAGAACACCGAGCTTACGAATACCGGTGGCGCGTACCACGGGCTCCAGTGCACCGGCCGGTACGCGTGCCACCACCAGGGACCGTACACCACGTACGGGTCGTAGTACGGCACGTACACCACGTTCGGCTGCGCCGGCTGGATGACGATATCCTGCCCTTCCTGCCGCACCGAATTCTGCTCGTTCTGCAGATGGCCCGAGGCCTGCGCGCGCTTGCGCAGGCCCTGCACGGTATCCATCACGTGCGGCTCCTGGCCGAGGAAGGCTTCGCCGAGCTCGCGCGTCCATCTCGGGCTCTCGTCCATGCGCGCGAGCACCTCGGGGAAGGCGAGCAGCGACTTCACGCTCGGGTCCCAGGGCTCGTTCTGCGCTGCGCTCACCGCCTCCTCGCCCTTGAGGTGCGCATTGGCGCGCGACCAGCGGGCTGCCTCGGCGACTTCCTCGGGATAGGTCGCCGCC
Organism: Burkholderiales bacterium; assembly: GCA_035632815.1. Taxonomy (GTDB): domain Bacteria; phylum Pseudomonadota; class Gammaproteobacteria; order Burkholderiales; family SG8-39; genus SCGC-AG-212-J23. Next base: position 3,957 of record DASQGB010000169.1, read on the forward strand.
ATTAGAATCTGCGACAGCAGCGAGTCCGGGTACAGCGCAATCGGCGCGACCAGCGCGTCGAGCTCGGCCTGGTTGTAGACGCGAGCCTGCGCGGGCACCGCGAGGCACACGAAGGCGATGAAGGCCAATAGCCGTTTCATGCCGACGACTGTAGTCTTCGCAGGGCGCCGCATCTGTACCGAGGTGTAACAGAATGTACTGGGCATGATTCCTGCAGCACCCGTTGCCGTGAAGTGGTTTATTTTTATTGGGTTTTTCGTCTTCTCGCCCCTATGGGCCCAAGCCGACAAGGACGAGGAGTTCCGCAAGCTCGACCTGAACGGAGACGGCCGGGTGTCGCTCGCCGAAGCCGCCGGCCACGCCGAGGTCGTCACGAAGTTCGACAAGGCCGATCGCAACAAGGACGGGCAGCTCAGCCGCGTCGAATTCGACCGCCTGGACAGGATTCAGCTCAAGGTGGCGAAGGCGAAGGGCGCTCGCTCGGCTGCCACCGGAGGTACCCGTGAACGCCGTTAAGGTGATTATTCTGACCGTATTGCTAGCAGCAAGTCCCGCCTACGCGCAGACCTCGACGCTGGTCGACAAGGTACGCGA
>DASQGB010000170.1:0-2217 GCA_035632815.1 Burkholderiales bacterium
ATCTCGTCGAGCAACACCACCGAGTATGGCTTCCTACGAACCTCCTTGGTCAGGTAGCCCGAGTCCTCGTAGCCTACGTAGCCCGGCGGCGCACCTAGCAGACGGCTGACCGTGAACTTCTCCATGTACTCGGACATGTCGATGCGGATGAGATGGTCCTGCGAATCGAACAGGAAGGAGGCTAGCGCCTTGCACAGCTCGGTCTTGCCGACCCCCGTCGGACCCAAAAACAAAAAGCTCCCGTAAGGCCGGTTCGGGTCGGACAGGCCCGAGCGCGAGCGGCGGATCGCGTCGGACACCAGGCGCACGGCCTCGTCCTGCCCGACCACGCGCTCGTGCAGCTTCTGCTCCATCAGGATCAGCTTCTCGCGCTCGCCCTGCATCATCTTCGACACCGGAATGCCGGTGGCACGCGACACCACCTCGGCGATCTCCTCGGCACCGACCTGCGTGCGCAGGAGCTTGGGCTTCTTGCCGGAGTGCTGGGAGGACTCCGCCTTCTTCAGCTGCGCCTCGAGCTGCGGCAGCCTGCCGTACTGCAGCTCGGCGAGCTTGTCGTACTGGCCCTTGCGCTGCAGCTCGGCCATCTGCTGGCGCAGCTTCTCGATCTCTTCCTTGACATGCTGGCTGCCCTGCACCTCGGCCTTCTCGGCCTTCCACTCCTCCTCGAGATCAGAGTATTGCTTCTCGAGGCGCTTGATCTCCTCCTCGATCAGCTGCATGCGCTTTTTCGAGGCCTCGTCCTTTTCCTTCCTGACTGCTTCCCTTTCAATTCTCAATTGAATCAAGCGGCGATCGAGGCGGTCGAGGGCCTCGGGCTTGGAGTCGATCTCCATCTTGATGCGCGCCGCCGCCTCGTCGATCAGGTCGATCGCCTTGTCGGGGAGGAAGCGATCGGTGATGTAGCGCTGCGAAAGCTCGGCCGCGGCGACGATCGCCGGGTCGGTGATCTCGACGCCGTGGTGCAGCTCGTAGCGCTCCTGCAGGCCGCGCAGGATGGCGATGGTGGCCTCGACGCTCGGCTCGCCCACCAGCACCTTCTGGAAGCGGCGCTCGAGCGCCGCGTCCTTCTCGATGTACTTGCGGTACTCGTTTAGCGTGGTGGCGCCGATGCAGTGCAGCTCGCCGCGCGCGAGCGCGGGCTTCAGCATGTTGCCGGCGTCGATCGCGCCCTCCGCCTTGCCGGCGCCGACCATGGTGTGCAGCTCATCGATGAAGACGAGGGTTTTTCCCTCGTCCCGGGTCAGCTCCTTCAGCACCGACTTCAGCCGCTCCTCGAACTCGCCCCGGTACTTCGCGCCGGCGAGCAGCGCCGCCATGTCGAGGGACAGCAGGCGCTTGTTCTTGAGGCTCTCGGGCACCTCGCCGTTGACGATGCGCTGCGCGAGGCCTTCGACGATCGCCGTCTTGCCCACGCCGGGCTCGCCGATCAGCACCGGGTTGTTCTTGGTGCGCCGCTGCAGGATCTGGATGCAGCGGCGGATCTCCTCGTCGCGGCCGATCACCGGGTCGAGCTTTCCCTGGCGCGCCCGCTCGGTGAGGTCGAGCGTGTACTTGGCGAGTGCCTGGCGTTGGGAGTCATCGGCTTGTCCGGTCACGGATTCCCCACCGCGAACCTCGGCGACCGCCTTCTCCAGGATGCTTTTCGAAATTCCGGCAGATTTCAGAATGCTTCCGATCCTGCCCTTGTCGCCGGCCGCGGCGAGCAAGAACAGCTCCGCCGCGATGTACTGGTCGCCGCGCTTTTGCGCCTCCTTGTCGGCGACGTTGAGGAGCTGGGTAAGGTCGCGCGACAGCATCACCTCGCCGGGGGTGCCTTCCACCACCGGGAAGCGAGCCACCGCCTGGTCAAGCTCCTGCTTGAGCTTGTTGACGTTGCCGCCGGCCTTGGCGAGCAGGCCGGAGGCGCCGCCGTCGTCCTGGTTCAGCAGGGCGAGCAGCAGGTGCTCGGGCTCGATGGACTGCTGGTCCTTGCCCAGCGCCAGGCTTTGCGCCTCGGCCAGGGCCTCCTGCAGCTTGGTGGTGAATTTTTCGAATCGCATGGGGTTTGAGATGGGGTTCCGCCCGCCACATTCAAGGAGCTCAGGGCTTCACTGCGCCCGGCTTGATCTTCCAGCGCTCGGCGGCTTGATCGTCGGAAGCGCGCGCTTCGACCCAGCGCGGCCCTTCGGGCGTCTGCTCCTTCTTCCAGAACGGCGCCTGCGTCTTGAGGTAGTC
>DASQGB010000171.1:0-16049 GCA_035632815.1 Burkholderiales bacterium
CAAGGCCTACCGGGCACTCCCCGCATTCCGTGGCGACAGCGCGTTTTACACGTGGCTGTACCGGATTGGAATTAATACGGCCAAGAACTATCTCATGGCCATGGGTCGGCGGGCGCCGACCTCGACCGAGGTGGAGGCCGAGGACGCGGAAGGGTTCGACGAAGGCGAGCAGCTGCGCGACATCAACACGCCCGAGAGCCTGTTGCTGTCGAACGAAATCGCGGAGACAGTGAACTCCACGATCGAAAAGCTGCCGGAGGAATTGCGCAAGGCGATCCAGATGCGCGAGATCGAAGGCATGAGCTACGAAGACATCGCGCAAGCGATGGACTGCCCGATCGGCACGGTGCGCTCGCGGATCTTCCGCGCCCGCGAAGCGATCGCGGAGCAGCTCAGGCCATTGCTGGGGACGCGTAAGGACAAGAGGTGGTAGGGGCATGAAAGACAGGATTTCGGCTTTGATGGACGGCGAGCTGGACGAGCGCTCCGCCGCGGAAGTGATCGACTTGCTGGGCCGCGGCGGCGAGGCGCTGCAGGCATGGCGCTCGTATCACCTGATCGGCGATTCGATGCGCGACAGCCGCCTGCTCTCGGAAGGCTTCGGCGAGCGCCTGCGCGAGCGGCTCGCCGCAGAGCCCACGGTGCTCGCGCCGGCCCGGCTGGCGGGCGCCCAGCGCCGCAGGCTGGCGCTGCCGGTCGCGGCGAGCGCCGCAGCCGTGGCGCTGGTCGCCTGGCTCGCCTTCGCGCCGCAACCGCCGCAATCGCCGCAGCAGCAGCTTGTTCCCCAGGTAGCGCAGGCGAAGCCTCCGGTCGCGGTGCCGCTGCCAAGCTCGGCAAACGACTATCTGCTCGCGCACCAGGGCTTTTCGCCGCGCATCTGGCTGCAGGGCGTGGCGCCGTACGTGCGCACCGTGTCCGACCAGGCGCAGGAGCCGCGGCGTTGAGCTTGGCGCGGGGGCTCGGCGTGGTGCTCGCCGTAGCGGCCGGTCTCGCTCAAGCGCAATCGCCCGATACGCTCGGCTGGCTGCGCAAGATCCACGACGCCACGCACAAGCTTTCCTACAGCGGCACCTTCGTGTATCAGCACGGCGGGCGCAGCGAGACCTCGCGCATCACGCGCTACGTCGACGCCAGCGGCGACATCGAGCGGCTCGAGGCGCTCGACGGCCAGCCGCGCGAGATCGTGCGCACGCGCGACTCGGTCAGGTGCTACCTGCCCGACAGCCGGGTGGTGAAGGTCGAGAAGCGTACCCCGGACCGCAGCTTTCCGGCGCTGCTGCCCGAGAAGATCACCGCGCTCGCGCGCCACTACGACATCTCCCTGGGCGAGACGCGCCGCATCGGCGGGTTCGACTGCCAGTCGCTCGTGCTCACGCCCAGGGACAACCTGCGCTACGGCTACAAGCTCTACGCGGACGTGAAAAGCGGCATGCTGCTCAAGGCCGTGACGCTCGACGCCGCGGGCGACCCGGTCGAGCAGTTCATGTTCACGCAGCTCGCGATCGGCGGCGTGACGCGCGACATGGTGCAGCCGAGCCACGCGGCGCTCGCCTGGCGGGTGGAAGACGCCGACGCCGCGCCCGCGCGCCTCGCCGGCTGGGGCCTGACCGCGGAGCTGCCCGGCTTTCGCAAGGTGATCGAGCTCAAGCGCCGCATGGGCGAATCCAAGCCGGTCGGGCAGCTGGTGTATTCCGACGGCCTGGCGGCCGTGTCGGTGTTCATCGAGCCCCTGGAAGGCCGGCGCGAAGCGATGCGCACCGGCCTCGCCAGCATGGGCGCGATCCACATTTATACGCGAGAGGTCGCGAACCACATGGTGACCGTGGTCGGCGATACTCCGGCGGCCAGCGTGCAGCGCATCGCCAACGCGGTCGAGTACCGCCGGCCGCAGTAAGAAGACTTTCCAGGAGAAACAGCATGCAAGCAATGAGAGCCCTGGCCGCTCTGTGGCTGGCGGTGTTCTGCGCAACCGCGCTGGCACAGGCCCGTGAGCTGCCCGATTTCACCCGCCTCGTCGACGACCAGGGCAACGCGGTCGTCAACATCAGCACCACGCAGGCGGTGCGGCGCAGCAGCGCGCCGCAGGCGCCGGGCATCGAGGACGAGGAGGTGCTCGAGTTCTTCCGGCGCTTTATCCCCCGCCAGCAGCCCGGGCAGCCGGCGCCGCGTCCCGAGAACCGCTCGCTCGGCTCGGGCTTCATCATCAGCGCCGATGGCTACATCCTCACCAACGCGCACGTGGTCGAGGGCGCCGACGAGATCACCGTGCGCTTCACCGACAAGCGCGAATACAAGGCGAAGGTGATCGGCGCCGACCGCCGCACCGACGTGGCGCTCATCAAGGTCGAAGCCGCCAACCTGCCGGCGGTGCGCTTCGGCGATCCAACCAAGCTCAAGGTCGGCGAATGGGTGGTCGCGATCGGCTCGCCGTTCGGCTTCGAGAACACCGTTACCGCCGGCATCGTCAGCGCGAAGGGGCGCTCGCTGCCGCAGGAAAATTTCGTGCCCTTCATCCAGACCGACGTCGCCATCAATCCCGGCAACTCGGGCGGGCCGCTGTTCAACATGCGCGGCGAGGTGGTCGGCATCAACTCGCAGATCTACAGCCGCACCGGCGGCTTCATGGGGCTGTCGTTCGCTATTCCGATCGACGTCGCGCTCGACATCCAGAAGCAGCTGCGCGAGAAGGGCCGCGTGGCGCGCGGCCGCATCGGCGTGGTGATCCAGGAGGTGACGCGAGATCTTGCCACCTCGTTCGGCCTGGACCGCCCGCGCGGTGCCCTGGTCAACTCGGTCGAGAAAGGCAGCCCGGCCGACAAGGCCGGCGTCGAGGCGACCGACATCATCCTCAGCTTCGACGGCAAGCCGGTCGAGAGCCAGAGCGACCTGCCGCGCATCGTCGGCTCGACGCGCCCCGGCGCGCAATCCGCGGTGGAGGTCTGGCGCAAGGGCGCCAAGCGCAATCTGTCCCTCACCGTGGGCGAGCTGCAGGAGGACCGCGTCGCCTCGCGCGACAGCCCGCGCGGCCAGAAGCCGCAGGTCGAGGTCCCGGCGAACCGCCTCGGCATCGTGGTCGCCGAGCTCTCGGCCGAGCAGAAGAAGGGACTCAACGTCTCGAGCGGCCTGGTGGTGACGGAGGTGCGGCCCGATGCCAAGGCCGACGTGCGCAAGGGCGACGTGCTGCTCACGATGGTGCACAAAGGCCAGCACACCGAGCTGAAATCGGTCGAGCAGTTCAACAAGCTGCTCGCCGGCCTGGACAAGAGCGCCGTGATCACGCTCCAGGTGCGCCGCGGCGAGAGCGTGGTGTTCCCCACCATCTCGGGTTTCGCCGATAAGGGCTGAGGCTTGCGCCTGAAGCTTTACGGGCGCGCGTACTGCCATCTGTGCGAGGACATGGCGCGCGTTCTGCGCTCGCTCGGGGTGGAGTTTGACGAGTACGATGTTGATTCCGATCCTGACCTGGAGCATCGCTTTGGCGAGCTGGTCCCGCTTCTTACCAGGGCAGACGGAACGGAAATCTGCCATTACCACCTGGATGAGCAGGCGCTCGCGCAGGCGCTAGGCAGCAGCAAGACCGGATCCGGTCTGCATTCCTAAGCTAAAATAGTGGGTTAGAGGAGGGTGCCCAGAGTGCAAAAAGCGGGCACCCTCTTTCTTTGTACATGCCCCCGAGCCACATCCGCAATTTCTCCATCATTGCCCATATCGACCATGGCAAGTCGACGCTCGCCGACCGCTTCATCCAGATGTGCGGCGGCCTTGCCGAGCGCGAGATGGCCGAGCAGGTGCTCGACTCGATGGAGCTCGAGCGCGAGCGCGGCATTACCATCAAGGCGCAGACCGCGGCGCTGCAGTACCGGGCGCGCGACGGCGAGACCTACCTCCTCAACCTGATCGACACGCCGGGCCACGTCGACTTCTCGTACGAGGTGAGCCGTTCGCTCGCCGCCTGCGAGGGCGCCGTGCTGGTGGTCGATGCCTCGCAGGGCGTCGAGGCGCAGACGGTGGCGAACTGCTACACCGCGATCGAACAGGGGGTTGAGGTCGTCCCGGTGCTCAACAAGATCGACCTGCCCTCGGCCGATTGCGACAAGGCGATCCAGGAGATCGAGGACGTCATCGGCATCGCTGCGCAGAACGCCATCCGGGCGAGCGCCAAGACCGGCGAAAACGTACCCGACATCCTGGAGGCGGTGATCGCCCGGGTGCCGCCGCCCCGCGGCAGCGTGGACGCGCCGCTTTCGGCGTTGATCATCGATTCCTGGTTCGACAACTACGTCGGGGTGGTGATGCTGGTGCGGGTGGTCGACGGCAGGCTGCGCCCCAAGGAGCGCATCCTGCTGATGAACACCGACGCGTCGTATCTCTGCGAGCATCTGGGCGTCTTCACGCCCAAGGCGAAGGAAAAGGAAGAGCTGTCGGCAGGCGAGGTCGGCTACGTGACGGCGGGAATCAAGGAGCTGCGCGCGGCGAAGGTGGGCGACACGCTGACGCACGCCGACAAGCCGGCGCCGGCGCCGCTGCCCGGGTTCAAGGAGGTGAAGCCGCAGGTGTTTGCCGGCCTCTACCCGGTCGAATCGAGCGAGTACGAGGCGCTGCGCGACGCGCTGGAGAAGCTGCACCTGAACGATGCCTCGTTCCATTACGAGCCCGAGACCTCGCAGGCGCTCGGCTTCGGCTTTCGCTGCGGTTTCCTCGGCCTGCTGCACATGGACATCGTGCAGGAGCGCCTGGAGCGCGAATACGGCATGCACCTCATCACCACCGCGCCTTCGGTGGTCTACGAAGTGCAGCTGCGCGACGGCACCGTCCAGCAGGTGTCGAACCCGGCGCGCCTGCCCGATCCGCAGACCATACTCGAGATCCGCGAGCCGGTGATTGCCACCAAGATCTTCGTGCCGCAGGAGTACGTCGGGCCGGTGATCACGCTGTGCACGCAGAAGCGCGGCACGCAGACCAACCTGCATTATTCGGCGCGGCACGTCGTCATCTCCTACGACCTGCCGCTTTCCGAGGTGGTGCTCGACTTCTTCGACCGCCTGAAGTCGATGACGCGCGGCTACGGCTCGCTCGACTACGAGTTCAAGGAATACCGCGCGACCGACGTGGTGCGGCTGGACATCCTGGTGAACGGCGAGCGCGTCGACGCGCTGTCGAGCATGGTCCACCGCGACAGCGCGCAGCAACGGGGAAGAGAACTTGTCAGTAAATTAAGAACACTGATTCCGCGACAAATGTTCGACGTCGCGATCCAGGCGGCCATCGGCGCGCACATCGTGGCGCGCGAGAACGTCAAGGCGCTGCGCAAGAACGTGATCGCCAAGTGCTACGGCGGGGACGTCACGCGCAAGCGCAAGCTGCTGGACAAACAAAAGGAAGGGAAAAAGCGCATGAAGCAGGTCGGATCGGTGGAGATTCCGCAGGAGGCCTTTCTTGCGGTGCTGCAGCGGGGCGAGCATTGAACTTCGCTCTGTTCCTCCTGATCCTGCTGCTGGTCACCGGCGCGGTGTGGGCGATCGAGACCGCCTGGCTGCGACGCGGCCGGGCGGCCAACGTCAAGCAGCCCTGGTGGGTCGAGTACTCGGTGAGCTTTTTCCCGGTGATCCTGATCGTGTTCCTGCTGCGCTCGTTCCTGGTCGAGCCGTTCAAGATCCCATCGAGCTCGATGGTGCCGACGCTTCTGGTCGGCGACTTCATCCTGGTGAACAAGTTCACCTACGGCATCCGCCTGCCGGTCGCCAACAAGAAAGTGGTCGAGCTCGGCAGCCCGCTGCGCGGCGATGTGATGGTGTTCCGCTTTCCCGAGGATCCGTCGCTCGACTACATCAAGCGGGTGGTGGGCCTGCCCGGGGACCGCGTCGAGTACCGCAACAAGCGCCTGTCGATCAACGGCGCCCCGGTGCCGACGCGGCAGATCGACGATTACCTGTCGAGGGAACGCATGCAGTTCTCGCGCCGCTACGTCGAGACCTTGAACGGCGTCGGTCATGAAATATTGCTCGAGGACGACGCGCCGGCGTCGGTGATCCCGGCGCGCTCGTTCCCCTTCGCCGGCAATTGCATCTACAATATGAACGGCCTGGCGTGCACGGTTCCGCCCGGCCATTACTTCGTGATGGGCGACAACCGGGACAATTCGAGCGACAGCCGCGTCTGGGGATTCGTGCCCGACGAGAACATCGTGGGGAAGGCCTTCTTCATCTGGCTCAACCTCAACGAGCTCGGCCGCTTCGGCTCGTTCCGGTAAGCGGGAGGGAGGTCGAAATGACAGCTAGGCATCGCGGTGTCGGCCTGATGGGGCTGATTGCGGGATTGTTCATGGTGATCGTGCTCGCGCTGTTCGCCATGAAGCTGATCCCCCACTACATAGAGTTCTACACGGCGAAGAGCGCCATCGAGGCCATCGCCCGCGACAAGCAGGCCACCACGCCGGCCGAGATCCGCAGGGCCTTCGAATCGCGCACTGCCATCGACAACATCAATTCGGTCAAGCCCTCCGACCTCGAAATCACCAGGGACGGCAACCAGGTGGTGATCGCGTTCGCCTACCGCAAGGAAGTGCCGCTGGCCGGCAACGTCGGCCTGGTCATCGACTTCGCGGCGGACTCGCGGGGTCAGTAGGGCGCTTTGTCACGGCCTGCGGCTCTCGAGAAGCGGCTCGGCTACAGGTTCACGAGGAGCGAGCTTCTCGAACAGGCGCTGAGTCACCAGGGCAAGCGGCTCGAAGGCAACGAGCGGCTCGAGTTCCTGGGCGACGGCGTGCTCGACTGCGTAATGGCCGAGGAGGTCTACACGCGCTACCCATCCTTGCGCGAAGGCGAGCTTCACCGCCTGCAGGAGAGCCTGGTGCGCGAAGAGGCGCTGGCGGAGGTGGCCCGCCACATCGGGCTCGACGAGACCCTCAAGCCCGCGCTGCCGTTCATCCGCCCCTCCACGCTGGCGGACACCATGGAGGCGATTTTCGGCGCGGTGTTCCTGGACGGCGGCTACGGGGCGGCAAGAACGACCATTCTGCGCGTATTCGAACCCTTTCTCGAGCGCCTCGACCCGCAGCGGCTCGACCGGGACGCGAAGTCCAAGCTGCAGGAGATCGTGCAGGCGCGTTTCAAGAGCGTGCCCATATACCGCATCCTGCGCAGCCAGGGCGCCGCGCACGAGAAGGTATTCGAAGTCGAGTGCGCGGTTGCGGAGCTGAAGCGAACCGCCGTGGGGAGCGGCCTGTCGCGCCAGCGGGCGGAGCAGGACGCGGCCAGGGCGATGCTGCAGCAGATCGACAAGGCGTGAGCGCGCACCGCTGCGGCAGCGTCGGCATTGCCGGCCGCCCCAACACCGGCAAGTCGAGCCTGCTGAATCGTCTGGTCGGCGAGAAGCTCTCCATCGTCTCGTCAAAGGCGCAGACCACGCGCCACCTGGTCACCGGCATCCTGACGCACGCCGACTGCCAGTACATCTTCGTCGACGCGCCGGGACAGCAGGCGGGCTCGCGCAGCGTGCTCAACCGGGCGCTCAACCGGCGCGCCACCGAGGCCGCGCGCGACGCCGACGTGGCGCTGTTCGTGGTCGAGGCCGGGCGCTACGCGGCCGAGGACCGTGCCGCGCTGGAGCGCATTCCCGGCGAGCAGCGGGTGGTCGCGGTGGTGAACAAGATCGACCTTCTGAAGAACGACTCCGCGTTGATCCCGTTCCTGGACCGGCTGTCGAAGCTGAGGGAGTTCCACGCCGTCATCCCGGTCAGCGCGAAGACCGGGAAAAACATCCCGGAGCTGCTGCGCGTGCTGCGCGAGGCGCTGCCCGAAGGGCCCGCGGCCTATCCTGCCGACCAGCTCACCGACCGCGACGAGCGCTTCTTCGCCGCCGAGCTGCTGCGCGAGAAGCTGTTCGAGCAGCTGGGGCAGGAGCTGCCGTATCGCTGCGAAGTCGTGATCGAGAGCTTCAAGGAGGAAGGCCGGCTCAAGCGCATCGAGGCGACCATCCTGGTCGAGCGCGAAAGCCAGAAGCTGATCGTCCTCGGAAAGCGCGGCGAGCGGCTCAAGCGCATGGCGAGCGCGGCGCGCAGGGACATGGAGAAGCTGTTCGGCGGCAAGGTGTATCTGGGCACCTGGGTCAAGGTGCGCCGCGCGTGGACCGACGACAAACGAGTCCTTCGGCAGCTGGGATATGAGTAACAAGGGCGCAAAGGCAGAATGAAGCGCCGCGCCGACCATGAGCCGGGGTACGTGCTGCACACCTACCCGTACAAGGAAACCAGCATCATCGTCGAGTCCTTCACCCGGCGCTTCGGCCGCGTCGCGCTGCTCGCGCGCGGGGCGCGCAGGCCGCGCTCGGCGATGCGCGGGGTGCTGCTCGCCTTCCACCCGCTGCGGCTGGGCTGGAGCGGCTCGGCCGAGCTCGCCAACCTGATTTCGGCGGAATGGTCCGGCGCGCTGCGGCCGCTCGCCGGCCGCGGCCTGATGTGCGGCTTCTATCTCAACGAGCTGCTGCTGCGGCTGCTGCCGCGCGAGGATCCCCACGAAGCGCTGTTCGACGTTTACGGGCAGAGTCTTGAGCAACTGACCGGCGGCCTGGCGCATGCCCGCGTGCTGCGTTCCTTCGAGAAGCGTCTGCTCGGCGAGCTCGGCTATGCGCCGCTCCTCGAGCGCGATGCCGAGAGCGGGGCGCCGATCGACCCCGAGCGCCGCTACGCCTACGAGCCCGACCGCGGGCCCATGCCGGTGAAGAGCTTCCATTCGAGCGACCTGGTCGTGACCGGGCGTACCCTGCTCGACGTCGCCGCAGACGATTATGGGCGGCCGGAAACGCGCGACGAGGCGCGCGAGCTGATGCGCGCTCTCATCGGTCAGCGCCTGCACGGGCAGGTGCTGCATACTCGCGCGGTGCTGAGGGAGCTGACCGACCTGTGATCGAGCTCGGCGTCAATGTCGACCACGTCGCCACCGTGCGACAGGCGCGGCGCACTTACGAGCCCGATCCGGTATGGGCCGCGGTGGAGGCGCACCTCGGCGGCGCCGACGGGATAACGGTGCACCTGCGCGAGGACCGGCGCCATATCCAGGACGAGGACGTGCGGCGCCTGCGCGAGCTGACCCACATCCGCCTTAACCTCGAGATGGCGGCCACCGACGAGATGGTCGGCATCGCCTGCCGCATCAAGCCCGAGATGGCAATGCTGGTGCCCGAGGGCCGGCATGAGATTACGACCGAGGGAGGTCTCGATGTCGCGGCCGGCGAAGCCGCTCTGCGCAATGCCGTTTCCCGATTGAAGGAAGCCGGCATCGTGGTCTCGGTGTTCATCGACGCCGAGCAGCCGCAGGTCGAGGCCGCCGCACGCATCGGCGCTGCGGTGTGCGAAGTTCACACCGGGCCCTATGCGCATGCTTTCCATTCCAAGGGGCGCGACGAGGAGAGCCCGGCGGTGGTGGCCGAGCTCGAGCGCATCCGCGCAGCGGGTGCGGCGATCCGCGCGCTCGGCATGCGCTTCAACGCCGGCCATGCGCTCAACTATGTCAACGTCGAGCCGGTGGCGCGCCTGCCGGGCGTGCGCGAGCTGCACATCGGGCACGCGATCGTCAGCCGCGCGCTGTTCGTCGGCATGCGCGAGGCGGTGCGCGAGATGAAGCAGCTGATGGTGCAGGCGGCGCGGTGATCTACGGCATCGGCACCGATGTGGTGGAGATTGGCCGCATCGAGAAGGCCCTGGCGCGCTTCGGAGAACGCTTTGCGCGACGGATTCTTTGTGAATCGGAACTCAACAGATTCAAGAACCACCGGCTGCCCGCCGCCTACCTCGCGAAGCGCTTTGCCGCCAAGGAAGCGTTCACCAAGGCGCTCGGCACCGGCATCCAGGCGCCGGCGAACTGGCACGGGGTGTGGGTCAGGAATCTGCCTTCCGGGCAGCCGGTGCTCGAGTTCTCGGCTCCCTTGAAAGAGGTGCTGCAAAGCAAAAGCATCCTGCAGGCACACCTGTCCCTTGCGGATGAGCGCGGCATGGCAGTCGCGACCGTGATCCTCGAATGCGAAAGGTAAGGCTGCCGCTCGGTCCGGCGGTGGTCGACGTCGTCGGGCCGGCGCTCGCCGACGAGGACCGCGAGCGGATGAGGCACCCGGCCGCGGGGGCCGTGATCCTCTTCGCCCGCAACTACGAGAATCCGGAACAGCTGAGAATTCTTGCTGAAGAGATACAGCGCATCCGCGAGCCGGAGCTGCCGATCGGGGTCGACCATGAGGGCGGTCGCGTGCAGCGCTTTCGCGCAGGCTTCTCCGCGATTCCGCCGATGCGCGAGCTGGGCAGGCTGTGGGACCGCGACCGCGAGGCGGCGCGGGCCGCGGCGCGCGGCGCGGCCTATATCATCGCCGCCGAGCTCGGCGCGCACGGCCTCGACTTCAGCTTCGCTCCCGTGCTCGATCTCGATTACGGCTCGAGCTCGGTGATCGGCGACCGGGCGCTGCATTTCGATCCCAGTGCGGTGGGCGCGCTTGCCGCGGCCATCGTCCAGGGCTTTGCCGATGCCGGCATGGCGGCGGTCGGCAAACACTTCCCCGGACACGGATTTGCCGCGGCGGACTCGCACGTCGACGTTCCCCGGGATGAAAGAAAAGCGGCTGAAATCTTCCGCAAGGACATCGTTCCCTACCGCGTGGCATTCGATGCGGGCCTGGCCGCCGTCATGCCCGCGCATGTCATTTACACCCAGTGCGATGCCGAGCCCGCCGGTTACTCGAAGTACTGGCTGCAGGAAGTATTGCGCGGCAAGCTCAGCTTCGACGGTCTGATCTTCAGCGACGATCTGTCGATGGAGGGCGCGAGCGTCGCCGGCGGGCCGCCGCAGCGCGCGCGCGCGGCGCTCGACGCGGGCTGCGACATGGTCCTGCTGTGCAACGACCCCGGGGGGTTGGATGAGCTGCTGCAGTCGCTGGCGGGTGTCGCGCCGGCGCGCCCGGACCGGCTGGAGAGGATGCGAAGGAAGGGCGGGCGCGATTTGCGGAAAAGCGTTGCTTACCGGGAAGCGCAGCAGGCGCTCGGGCAGTTGGTGGCCTGAAGCGCTAAGCCCGCTCCATGTAGGTACCTTCGTTGGTGTCGACCTTGATCTTCTCGCCCTTGTTGATGAACGGCGGCACCTGGACGGTGATGCCGGTCTCCATCTTGGCCGGCTTGAAGCTGGTGGTGGCGGTGGATTTCTTGATGCCCGGCTCGGTGTCGACCACGGTCAGCACCACCGAGGGGGGCAGCTCGATGCCGATCGGGCGGCCGTTGTAGAAGTTGATCTGCACCTCGGTGTCTGGCAGGAGGTAGCCCGCTTGTCCTTCGAGAAATTCAGCGGGCAGAGACAACTGTTCGTAGTTCTCCTTGTCCATGAAGATGTAGCTGTCGCCGTCCTGGTAGAGGTATTGCATCTCGCGCGGGTCGACGAAGGCGCGCTCGATCTTGTCCTCGGTGCGGAAGCGCTGGTTGGTCTTGGTGCCGGCCTCGATGTCCTTCATCTCGACCTGCATGAAGGCGCCGCCGCGGCCGCCGACGTGGACATGGTAGGACTTGAGCACGCGCCACACCCGCTTGTCCCACTCGAGGAGGTTGCCTACGCGGATTTCGACTGCTTCGACCTTTGCCATGGCGCGAGCCCTGCTGCGAAAAAGGCGCGAATTTTACCCCATTTATAATGGGCTTAGCGTGCTCGATCCTGCCACTGCGATGTTCGATCCCAAAGGGTTCGTAGCCGGGCTGCCGAATCTGCCCGGCGTCTACCGCATGCTCGGCAAGGCGGGCGAAGCCTTGTACGTGGGGAAGGCGCGCGACCTCAAGAAGCGGGTCGGCTCGTACTTCAACAAGCACGCGGCGGGCCCGCGCACGCAGATGATGCTCGGCCAGGTGGCCTCGATCGAGGTCACGGCGACCCGCTCGGAGGCCGAGGCGCTGCTGCTCGAGAACAATCTCATCAAGAGCCTCGCGCCCCGCTACAACATCCTGTTCCGCGACGACAAGTCCTACCCCTACTTGGCCATCACGGGGCACGAGTTCCCCCGCCTGGGGTTCCACCGCGGCGCCAAGGAGCGGCGCCACCGCTATTTCGGGCCCTTTCCGCATGCCTACGCGGTGCGCGAAAGCATCCAGCTGCTGCAGCGCGTGTTCCGCCTGCGCACTTGCGAGGACACGGTGTTCGAGAACCGCTCGCGGCCCTGCCTGCTGCACCAGATCCGGCGCTGCACCGCGCCCTGCACGGGCAAGATCTCGGCCGCGCTGTACGCCGAGGACGTGGCGAACGCGGGGCTGTTCCTTGAAGGTCGCGAGGACGATGTGATTGGAAATTTGAACAGGAAGATGAAAACCGCCTCCGAGGCGCGGCGCTACGAGGAGGCGGCGGCGTACCGCGACCAGGTGCGGGCGCTCTCGCGCGTGCAGGCGCGCCAGTATGTCGAGTCGAACCGCGGCGTCGAGGCCGACGTCGTTGCCTGCGTCATCGAGGGCGGCATTGCCTGCGTTAACCTGGTCATGATCCGCAGCGGCAGGCACGTGGGCGACCGCAGCTTCTTCCCGCAGAACGCGGAGGGCGCGTCGGCGGCCGAAGTCATCGGGGCGTTTCTGGAGCAGCATTACCTCGAGCAGCCCTTGCCGGCGCTGGTGGTGGCGAGCGAGGACGTCGAAATCGAAAATACAAATGTCGTACACCCGTCGCACGGCGAGCGCCGTGTGTGGCTCGATATGGCGTGCAAGAACGCGCAGCTCGCCATTGCGCAGCGGGTGCGCGACCGCGCCACGCAGGAAGGCCGGCTGCAAGCGCTGCGCGAGGCGCTGGCGCTGCCCGAGGGCATGCAGCGCATCGAGTGCTTCGACATCAGCCACACGATGGGCGAGGCGACGGTGGCGTCCTGCGTGGTCTACGACGCGCAGCAGATGCAGAAGTCGGGGTACCGCCGCTTCAACATCCGCAACGTCGCGCCGGGCGACGACTACGCCGCGATGCGGCAGGTCCTGGCGCGGCGCTACGAGCGGGTGAGCGCGGAGGGCGGCAAGATCCCGGACCTGGTGCTGATCGACGGCGGCAAGGGCCAGGTCGGCGCGGCGAAGTCGGCGCTCGTCGAGATGGGCCTCAACGATGTCGCCGTGGTCGGCGTGGCGAAAGGCCCCGAGCGCAAGCCGGGACTGGAAGAGCTGCTGATCGAGTCCGAGGCGCGTACCCTGCAGCTCGCGCCTACGCACCCGGGGCTGCACCTCATCCAGGCGATCCGCGACGAGGCGCACCGCTTCGCGGTAGTCGGCCACCGCGCGCGGCGCGGCAAGGCGCGCACCCGCTCCGAGTTGAACGAGATTCCCGGCATCGGCGCCAAGCGCCGCCAGGCGCTGATCGAGCATTTCGGCGGCTTGCGAGGCGTCCAAGCCGCCGCGATAGACGACATCGCGAAGGTGGAGGGCATCAGCCGCCCGCTCGCCGAGCGCATCTACCGCCACCTGCACGAGTCGGCGGGGCGCTGATGCCGCTCAACATCCCCAACCTCGTGACGCTGTCGCGGATCGTCCTCATCCCGCTGATCATCGGGCTGTACTACCTGCCTTACGAATGGCTGTCCGAGCACGGCCGGAACGTCGCGGCCACGTCGGTATTCATCCTCGCGGCGGCCACCGACTGGCTCGACGGCTACCTCGCGCGGCGGCTGAACCAGATGTCGGCCTTCGGCGCCTTCCTCGACCCGGTGGCCGATAAGCTGATCGTGGTGGGAGCGCTGGTGGCGCTGCTGCATCTTGGCCGGGTCGACATGCTGGTGGCGCTGATCATCATCGGCCGCGAGATCGCCATTTCGGCGCTGCGCGAATGGATGGCCACGGTCGGGCAGGCGAAGAGCGTGGCGGTGGCCTTCATCGGCAAGCTGAAGACCGTGTTCCAGTTCATCGCGATCCCGCTGCTGCTCTATCACGATCGCCTTCTGGACGTGGTCGATTGCCAGTGGCTCGGCACGATATTGATCAACGTCGCCGCGGTGCTCACCGTCGTGTCGATGCTCTACTACCTGCGCAAAGCCTTGCCGCACGCATCTGCCCGCAGTTGACTTATAATCCGGCGATCCGACGCGGGAATAGCTCAGTTGGTAGAGCGCAACCTTGCCAAGGTTGAGGTCGCGAGTTCGAGACTCGTTTCCCGCTCCAGAATTCCTCCTCCCCGGAAGGTCCGCACCGGGGAATATCCTATAATCCCGCCCCTCTGGCGGGATGGCAGAGTGGTCATGCAGCGGCCTGCAAAGCCGTGTACGCCGGTTCGATTCCGACTCCCGCCTCGCTGCAGCCCGGGTGGTGAAACTGGTAGACACAAGGGACTTAAAATCCCTCGGCCGCGAGGCCATGCCGGTTCGAATCCGGCCCCGGGCACCAAACTCACCTTGCTATTCAGTCCAGCCGGACGCTAAATTGGCGGCGGGGAGGGGGTATGGGGACCGTGGTTTCGCGAGAAAAGCAGCGTCTGCAGGAAATGAAGGAGGGCCGCGGCGCGTGGCATGCGTGGGGGCCCTATCTCAGCGAGCGCGCCTGGGGAACGGTGCGCGAGGACTACAGCGCGAACGGCTCGGCGTGGAATCACCTGACGCACGATATGGCCCGCAGCAAGGCCTATCGCTGGGGGGACGATGGGCTCGCGGGGATCTGTGATCGCTACCAGATCCTGTGCTTCGCTCTCGGCCTCTGGAACGGCCGCGATCCAATCCTGAAGGAGCGACCGTTCGGGCTCATCCCGAGCGAGGGCAATCACGGCGAGGACCTGAAGGAGTATTACTTCTACCTCGACAGCACGCCTACGCACAGCTACATGAAGTACCTGTACAAGTACCCGCAGGCGGCGTTTCCCTACCAGTGGCTGGTCGACGAAAACGGCAGGCGCGGCGGCCGCGGCGCGGAATTCGAGCTCCTCGACACCGGGATCTTCGACGAGGATCGCTATTTCGACGTCTTCGTCGAATACGCCAAGGCCGGGCCCGACGACCTGTGCATTCGCATCGAAGCGTTTAATCGCGGCCCGGACGAGGCCCAGCTTCATCTCCTGCCGCAGCTGTGGTTTCGCAACATCTGGGCGTGGGATGAGCAGCGGCGCAAGCCTCCGCAGATCGTGCAGGGCCCAGCCACCGCAGGGTGCGCCACCCTCACGGCCGACGACAGCGCCGCCGACCCCCTGCAGAACCTGCCGATCCACTACCGGCTCGGGGAGCGCCTGCTCTACGGCGAGGCGGACGCAGCGCTGTTGTTTACCGACAACGAAAGCAACATGGCGCGGCTCTACGGGCCGGCCGCCGCCGACGGCCGGCGCTATGTCAAGGATGCCTTTCACCGCTGCATCGTGAACGGCGAGAAGGAGGCCGTGAATCCGGCGCTCAAGGGGACGAAGGCCGGTCTGCACTACGTGCGGCGCGTGGCGCCAGGCAAGTCGACGATGCTGTGCCTGCGGTTGTGCAAAGAGAAGACCCGCGCGCCGCTCGCGGAGGTGGATGAAACGGTAAAGCTGCGCGCGCGCGAAGCCGACGAGTTCTACGCTTCGATCCACCCGCCGGGCGCGAGCGAGGATGAGCGGCGCGTGCAGCGCCAGGCCTTCGCCGGGCTGATGTGGTCTAAGCAGAACTACATCTTCGACGTCGACCTATGGCTAAACGGCGACAACCCGCGCAATCCGCCGCCGTCGCGCGAGCATATTCGCAACAAGCACTGGCGGCACCTGAACTCGATGCGCGTGCTGTCGATGCCGGACAAGTGGGAATACCCCTGGTTCGCGGCCTGGGATCTCGCCTTCCACACCATCGCCATCGCGATCATCGACCCCGAGTTCGCCAAGGATCAGCTGTGGTTCATGCTGTTCGAGCAGTTTCAGCACCCGAATGGCCAGATCCCCGCCTATGAGTGGGAATTCTCGGACCTCAACCCGCCGGTGCACCCCTGGACCGTGTGGCGCGTCTATAACATGGACCGCATCCGCGCCGGCCAGGCCGATCGCAACTTCCTCGAAAAATGCTTTCACAAGCTGCTGATCAACTTCGCGTGGTGGATCAACAAGGTCGACAGCAGCGGCAACAACATTTTC
>DASQGB010000172.1:0-2041 GCA_035632815.1 Burkholderiales bacterium
CAAGGTGGGCACCTCGGGCAGCAGCGACGACCGGGCGGTGCCGGTGACCCCGAGCGCGCGCAGGGTTCCCGCTCTAACGTGCGGCAGCGCCGCCGACAGGGTCGGAAAGCTCATGTCGACCTGCCCGCCGAGCGTGTCGAGGAGCGCCGGGCCGCCGCCGCGGTAGGGCACGTGCAGGATGAAGGTGTTGGTCGAGTCCTTGAACATCTCCGCGCACAGGTGGAACGTGGTGCCGACGCCCGCCGAGGCGTAAGTGAGCTTCCCGGGGTTGGCGCGCGCAAGGCGCACCAGGTCCTCGACCTTGGCTGCGGCCACCCTGGCCGGAACGACCAGGATGTGGGGCGCGGTCGCGACCATGCCGACCGGCGCGAAGTCCTTGACCGGGTCCCAGCCGAGCTTGTCGAAGAGCGCCTGGTTGGTCGCGAGCGGAATGGTGTTCAGCACGACCGTGTAGCCGTCGGGCTTCGCGCGCGCGGCCGCTTCCATGCCGATGTTGCCGGAGGCGCCGCTGCGGTTGTCGATGACGATCTTGGCGCCGAGCTGCGCGGCGAGGGGGTCGGCGATGAGCCGCGCCATGATGTCGACGCTGCCCCCGGGAGGGAAAGGCGCGATCAGCCGGATCGGCTGGCTCGGATAGGTCTGCGCCGCGGCCGGGAACGCCAAGGCGAGCGCGAGACAGGCGTACAGCCATCGCAGGTGGTTCGGCATGGGTTCTTTATGATAACTGCATGCAGGCGCTCCCCGGGCACGCGACCGACTGCCACATGCATGTCCTCGGCCCGTTCGCGCGCTATCCGCTGGCCGCCGAGCGCGCCTACAACGTGCCCGAGGCGCCGCTCGATGCGCACGAGGCCATGAAGCGCCGGGTCGGCCTCGAGCGAACGGTGCTCGTGCAGGCGAGCGGCCACGGCTTCGACAACCGCGCCATGCTCGACGCGCTGGCGCGGCTCGGCGACCGTGGTCGTGCCATCGCAGTTCTTCCTCAAGAAACTTCTAAAGTAGAGCTCGAAAAGCTGCACGCAGCAGGAGTGCGTGGCCTACGCCTGAACCTCCTCACCCTCGCTTCGCGCCATGCCGGCAGCCGGGCAGAGCTCATCCGCGCCTACGAGCGCCTGCTCGCGCCGCTCGGCTGGCACCTGCAGGTCTTCGCGGACGGCCCGACGCTTCTTTCGATGAAGGATTCCCTTCTTGACTGCGCGATGCCGGTGGTGATCGACCACATGGGACTGCCCGACGCCGCCCAAGGAATCGGGCAGCCTGAATTCCAGGGCGTGCTGCGGCTGCTCGCCGCGGGACATGTCTGGGTCAAGCTCGCCGGCGCCGACCGCATCACCCGCGGGAGCGGCCGCCTGCGCGACGCGATTCCCTTCATGCAGGCGCTGGCCGCCGCCGCGCCGGAGCGCCTGGTGTGGGGCTCGGACTGGCCGCACATCGGCTTTCATGCCGGCCGGCAGGTGCGCAGCGAAGCGGTCCTGCCCTTCCGCAGCCTCGACGCCGGCGAGCTGCTCGAGGTCCTCTTCGAAGCCGTCCCCGACGCCGCAACGAGGCGCGCGATCCTCGCCGGCAATCCCGCGAGGCTTTACGACTTCGACGGCGCCGCCGTCTCGCCCCCCTGACAAGGGGGGAGGCGAGCATAGCGAGCGGGGGGTTTGGTTTCTGAAAAAGCGAAACCCCCCGTTCGCCTTCGGCTCACGACCCCCTTGTCAGGGGGTCGGCCAATGCATCGTCGCTTGGAATTCCGTCGCTTGGAATTCGCGGCATAATAAATCGCAGAGGAGGAGTCGAAGTGAAAGCGCCGTCGTTCGCGTATGCCAAGCCGCGAGCGCTCGAGGAGGTTTTCGAGCTGCTCGAGCGCCACGGCGAGGGCGCGAAGCTGCTCGCCGGCGGCCAGAGCCTGATCCCGGCGCTCAACATGCGGCTCTCGGCGCCCGAAGTGCTGGTCGACATCACCGGCCTTGCCTCCTTGAGAGGCATCACCCTGGAGCAGGGCGTGGTCAGGATCGGTGCGCTGACCACGCACGCCGACATCGAAAAATCCGCG
>DASQGB010000173.1:0-8884 GCA_035632815.1 Burkholderiales bacterium
CGCTTGCGGATGGCCGCCATGATCTGCGGCGCGTACTCGTACACCAGGCTGTTCGTGTTGTGCGCGGCGGGCAAGCCGAGCTCGTCGAGGAGCTCGAGCAGCCGCCACACGCCGACGCGGTTGCCGTAGTCGCGCCAGGAATAGTTGCGGTGGGTCTGCGGCTCGCCGGTCTTCGCCGGGTCGTGCCCCAGCCCCGCGCCGAAGGCGAACCATTCGACATTGGTGGTGAGCAGGCAGGCGAGCCGCCTGCCGCCCGGCCAGCTGTAGTCCTTGCGCTCGGGCAGCGGTATGAAGTCGTAGCGCGAATGCTGCGGCAGCAGCGGCCTGGTGCTCATGCGTTCGGCGCGTAGCCCCACAGGTCGACGATCGGGCCGTCTGCCGCCTCCACGGCGGTGAACGGAAAGCCCGGATCGCGCAGCTCGCCGATATTGGAATGGAAGTACAGCGCCCGAACCACATTCGACAAATTCGTCCCGGCGGCCGCGAAGATGCTTTCGGCCTGGTCGATCCCTGTCAAACCCCCAATAAAAAGCAATCCGTCCAGCACGCGCGCCTCTGCCTCGCACTCTATATCGCGCACGCGGGCGCGGGCGGAGCGGTGAGCGGCAATGACGTTCACTTCGACCGTCGCCTCGCTGCTGAGGAACGCGGGATGGCGCAATGGGACGACCGTCGTTGGCGGCACGCGATTGCCGAAGGCTTGCGTCCAACTCTGCCAGAAGGCCGCAAGGTCCTGCGGGCGGCTGAGATAGACCTGCGCCTTGAGCACGAGGTCCATGCCGGTTCCGGCGGCTTCGAGCGCGGGCAGCAGACGCCGGCGGACGAGATATTCGGTTTCCGCGCTGGTACCGTGCGCGGCGAGCTCGCCTGAGGCGTCGCGCGCGAGCTGCCCGGCCACGAAAATCAGGTCGCCGACGCGCAGGCAGGGCGTGTAGCCCGACGTCTCCGGGCGGTTCAGCCCCGCCTGGACCGGCTCGGGCACGTAGCCGCTGTCGGACGCGGCGGCGATGACCTGCACGTCCATGCCGGCATCCGGGCTCTGCAGCCGGCTGACGATGACCGAGGTGCTCGGCGCGATCTGACCGGCGCCGAACGCCTGCTTGCGTGCAGCGTGATAGGGGCCCACGCAGCGTGCATCGGGGTAGTACTGGTCGAGCCTTGCCACGCGGGACATCGAGCTCCCCGCCTCGCTCAGCTGCGCCTGCATGCCTTCAAACAGCGTCCGCGCCTCGCGGCTGCGCAGCCCCGTGCCGAAAATCCAGTTCCCGGCGCGGACGTAGCCGCTGGAGCCGAAGCGCTCAATCGACGCGCGCACCGGTTTCCTTGACGATCTTCGCCCAGCGGGCTTTTTCCGCGCGGAAGAAGGCGCCGAATTCGGCCGGCGTCGAGCCGATCACCTCGTTGGCGGTTTTCTCCATATAGCTCCTCACTTCGGGCGAGCGCAGCGCGGTCACCAGCTCGCGATGCAGCCTGTCGATGATCGCCTGCGGCGTGCCCTTCGGGGCGAGCAGGCCCATCCACACATAGGCCTCGTAGCCCTTAAACCCGGATTCGTCGAGCGTCGGCACTTCGGGGAGCAGCGGGGAGCGCTTCGCGCCGCTCACGGCGATCGCCCGTACCTTGCCCTCGCGGATGTGGCCCCGCATGGCGGCAAGACCGGGCATGGCTGCCGCGACCTGGCCGCCCAACAGATCGGTGACCGCCTGAGCGCTGCCCTTGTACGGAATATGGTTCAGGCTGATTCCGGCCATGGAAGCGAACATCGCCATGAACAGATGCTGCGCGCTGCCGTTGCCGGAGGACGAGTAATCGATCTTGCCCGGCTGCGCCTTCGCGTAGGCGACCAGCTCGTGCGCGCTCTTCACCGGCAGCGAAGGGTGGACCAGCAGCACCGCCTGCTCGCGGCAGAGCAGCGAGATGGGCGAGAAATCCTCCACCGGATCGTGGGTCAGCGTCGAGTACAGCGAGGCGCTGATGGCGTTCGGGTTGGATGCCAGCAGCAGCGTGTAGCCGTCCGGCGCCGCCTTGACCACGTCGGCACTGCCTAGCATTGCCCCCTGCCCGGGCTTGTTCTCGACGATCGCCTGCTGGCCCAGCTGCCTGGAAAGCTCCTGCGCGATCACGCGCATCGGCCCGTCGGAGGAGCCGCCGGCGGAGTACGGCACGACGATGCGGATCGGGCGCGACGGATAGTCCTGCGCGAGGCTGGACGCGCTTAATACCAAGGCCGCGAGGGTAATCGCAATTTTTCTCATGAAAGATCCTCTCCAACGGAATAACAGTGGTCTGCGATTTCGCCGGGCCTGCACCACCAGACCTTACCCGCACTCTGGATGCAGTGCTTCAGCGCTCGTCGCAACTGGCGCACACGAAAGGGCTGCCCGAAAACGTAGGGGTGCACGGACACGTTCATCACCAGCGGGTGAGACTCGGCTTGGCTGAGCATTTCGTCGAACTGGTCGACCACCATGTCGGCGAACACGCTCGCGCTGTACTTGCGGTGGATGATCGCCTGCGCGTCGTCGGTCTCTATCGGGTACGGGACGCAGAGGATCGGACCCGAGCGCGTGCGCAGCCATACCGGCTGGTCGTCCATCGGCCAGTCCATGAGGTAGCGGTAGCCGAGCTCCTTCAGGAGATCGGGCGTGTGGGCGGTCTCGTAGGCGCCCGAGCCCATCCATCCTGAAGGGGGTTTCTTCTCCCATCGGGTAATCGTGTCAGTCACTTCCTGCAAAATACGTTGCTCGTCGGGCTGCCACAGGCCGCGCAGGTTCTCGGCGTTGCTGCGCCCGTGCGCCACCACCTCGTCGCCGCGCTTGCGGATAGCGTCGGTGATCTGCGGCGCGTATTGGTAGACCAGGCTGTTGGTGCAGTGCCCGGCGGGCAGCCCGAGCTCGTCGAGGAGGTCGAACAGCCGCCAGATGCCGATGCGGTTGCCGTAGTCGCGCCAGGAATAGTTGCGATGCGTCTGCGGCTCGCCGGTCTTCGCCGGGTCGTGACCCAGCCCCGCGCCGAAGGCGAACCACTCGATGTTCGTGGTGAGCGTGAAGGCGAGGCGCTTCCCGCCGGGCCAGGAGTAGTCCTTGCGTTCGGGAAGCGGGAGGTACGCGTAGCGCTCGTGCTGCGGCAGCAGCGCCTTCAATCGACCTTGGCTCCCGAAGCCTTCACGATCGGCCCGAGCTTCGCGATTTCGCGGACCGTTGCCGCCTCGAACGCTTCGGACGACATCGCGATCGGGTCCGCGCCGATGTTCTGCCACACCTGCTGCATCTCGGGCGCCTGCACCGCTTTCGCGAACTCGGCGTTGATCCGCCGCACGAGCGCCCGGTCCATGCCCTTCGGCGCGAGGATGCCCGAGTAGAGCACGATCTCGAAATTGGGCAGGCCGGCCTCGATCATCGTCGGCACCTCGGGCGCGGCGCCGCTGCGCTTCGGCGTCGTCACGGCGAGCGGGCGCAGCGTGCCGCCCTTCACGTGGGAGATCGCCGGCGGCATGGTGGAAAAGACGAAGGTCACCTCGCCGCCGAGGATGGCCGCGGTCGCCGGGTTGCTGCCCTTGTAGGGCACGTGCAGCGCGTCGACCCCGGCCGAGGACTTCAGCATCTCCGCCGAGAGATGCACGATGGTGCCGTTGCCCGAGGAGCCGTACGAGTACTTGCCCGGGCTCGCCTTGAGCAGCGCGATCAGCTCGCGCACGCTGCCCGCCGGCGTCGAGGGATGCACGACCAGCATCAGCGGCGTCGAGGCGACCATCGCCACGAAGCTGAAATCCTTCATCGAGTCGTACGGCAGCTTGGAGTAGAGATTCGCGTTGATGGCGTGGGTGGTGATGTCCTGCAGCCACAGCGTGTAGCCGTCGGGCGCCGATTTGGCGATGAAGTCACCGGCGATGGTGGTGCCCGCGCCGGGCTTGTTCTCGACGATCACCTGCTGCCCGAGCTGCTTGCTCACCGGAATGGTGATCGCCCTGCCGAGCACGTCGGAGATGCCGCCGGCGGCGAAGCCCACGACCAGCCGGATCGGCTTGTTGGGGAAATCGGACTGCGCAAACGCCGGCGCGCAAGCGACGAGGAGGATGGGGATAAGCCGCTTCATGTACTTCCTTTCAGCTTGGACATGGCCTGCCAGAGGCCCTCGATCTCGTCGTCCTGCACGCGGCTGATGAACACCAGCGCCGACTCGCCGCCCGGCGCCGGCCGCAGCCGGTCGAAGACGTGCCGCACGCCCTGCACTAGCACGAATCCGCCGGCGGAGATCCTTACGATTCCCTTGACGCGCAGCAAGTCGGCGCCGCGCAGCTCGACCAGCGTCGACAGGAACTGCTCGAGCAGCGCGCGCGGCACCGGCTCCGCAAAGCGCAGCACGAAGCTGCGGATATCCGTGGGATGCGCCGCCGCGGGCCGAAAATCGGGGTCAGAGCCCGATATCTCCAGGATCAGCTTCGGATCGACCGCGCCGAACGCGGCCGGAATGCACTGCACAGCCGCATTGATCCCGTGAATCTCATTCTTTGTCTTTTCCAGGTCCTGCGACCGATCGACCTTCGACAGGATCACCACATCCGCCGCGGCGATCTGCGCCTGCGCGATTTCGATGGCGGCTTTCCTCGATTGCGCATCGGCGGCGTCGACCACCGCCACCACCGGGCCGAGCCTGAAATCGCGCGCCAGCGCCTGATCGGAGAATAGCGTCTGCGCCACCGGGCCGGGATCGGCGATGCCGCTGGTCTCGACGATCACGCGGTCGAAGCCGGCGATGTCGCCGCGGCGCCGGCGCATGTGCGCGCCGATGAGCGTTTCCTCGAGATCGCCGCGCAGGCGGCAGCACAGGCAGCCGTTGGGCAGCGCGACGGTGCGCTCCTGCGAGTTCTCGATCAGATGATGATCGACGGGGACATCCCCGAATTCATTGACGATAACGAAGGTATCGGAAAGATCCTTTATCCACTTATTGATCAGCGTCGTCTTGCCGCTGCCGAGGAAGCCGGTGACCACCACCACCGGCGTGCGCCCATCGACGATCACAGCTTCATCTCGAGGATGTAGAGGCCGCCGGCGTGCCGATCGACGGTGAACACCAGGCCGCGGTCGTCGACGAAGACGTCGTTCAGCTGCACCGCGCCGGTCTTCGAGCCTTCCGGCGCCGGCGGGACGAAGTAGGCGATCTCGCGCGGCGCGTAGGCGTCGCTCACGTCGTAGGCGCGCACGCCGCCGTTGAAGAAGGTGCCGAGCACCACGTCCTCCGAGCGCCAGGCGCCCGGCACCGGCGGGTTCTCGTGCAGGTTGTGCGCGCCGAAGCGGCCGCCGCGGTTCCTGAACGCCTCCACCGGCGGCGCCGGAAAGGTGGCGATGCTCACGAGGTGGCGCTCGTCGCGCGCGTCGAGCATCCACACGAGCTTCGGCCAGTCGGCGGCGTTGTCCTGCACCGACTCGTCGCTCACCACCAGGAGGCCGCGCCCGAAGAGGGGCAGCACGGTGTGCGCGAAGCCGTTGTACGGCGGCGAGTTGCCCCAGCGCGACACCATCTTCGGCCGCGCGCGGTCGGAGATGTCGAGCACGAAGATGCCGGCGTCGAGGTAGCCGAGGTAGCAGCGGTCGGGACGCTCCGGATAGACGTTGGTGTTGTGGGCGCGGAAGCCGGCGTCGAACTTCGGCTGCAGGCGCTCCGGCGGCGGCGCGTCGTCGCCGTCCATGGTGCCCGGCAGGTGCCAGCGCCCCACCGCCACCGGCTTCGACGGCGCGGCTACGTCGACGATGCGGTACACCTGGTCGTCCTTGGGGTTGCGCGGCTTGAGCTCCGGGTCGGAGCAAGCCATGTGGACGGTCTTGCCGTCGACGAACCACAGCTGGTGGCAGCCGCGCGACTGCGGCCCCGACGCGTCGAAGAACGAGATCGAGCGCGGCTTCTCCGGGTCGGCTATGTCGTAGAGCTCGAAGCCGGCGGGTTTGAGCCCGAATTTCGTCACCTGGTAGGCCACCGCCATCAGGTCGCCCGCGGTCTCGAGCGAGTTCGAGCGCATCTGCGCGTGCGGCAGGTCGGTCTGCACGATCACCTTCGGCGCGCGCGGATCGGTGACGTCGACCGCAGTGAAGTTCTTCGGCGCGCTCTCGTGCGCGAGCCACAGGACGCGCCGGCCGCCGCGCGCGAGCTGCATGGACATGCCCTCGCCCATGCCGCCGAAACCGTTGAGGGTGTGATGGGCAAGCAGCTTCATGTTTAGGAACATGCTCGTAAGATATCATCTGCCCGCTATGAAACTGATACCCGCCCTGCTGCTTTGCCTGTCCTGTTTCGCTGCGCAGGCGCAGCCCTGGCCGGCGAAGCCGGTGCGCATCGTCGTCGCCTACCCTCCGGGGGGCGGAATCGACGTCATGGCGCGCCAGATCGCCGACAAGCTCACCGCGGCCTGGGGCCAGCCGGTAGTGGTCGAGAACCGGCCCGGTGCGAACACCATCGTGGCGACGGACGCCGTGGCGAAGTCGCCCGCCGACGGCCACAGCATCCTCATGACTACGGATGCGACCTTCTCCATCAACCCGCATCTCTACGCGAAGCTGCCGTTCGACACGCAGCGCGACTTCGTCCCGGTGACCATGCTGGTGCTGCTGCAGCAGCTCCTGGTCGCCCATCCTTCGCTTCCGGCAAGCTCCTTGGATGAGCTGATAAGACTGGCAAAGGCGAAACCTGGAACGATCAACTATGCCTCCTACGGCAGCGGCAGCCAGCCGCACCTTGCCGGCGAGATGTTGAAGAACAAGGCGGGCATCGACCTCGTGCATGTGCCTTACAAGGGCATCTCGCTCGCCGTGCCGGCGGTGATGGCAGGTGAAGTGCAGCTCACCTTTGCCGGCATCGCCACCTCGAGCGCCCCGCTGAAGTCCGGGCGCATCAAGCCGATCGCGATCGGCGGCGCGCAGCGCTCGGCGCTGTTTCCGCAGGTGCCGACCTTCACCGAGCTGGGCTACCCCGAGGTCGAGACGCACGCCTGGTTCGGCCTGTTCGTCCCCTCGGGCTCGCCGAAGGACGCAGTTTCCCGGGTGCATCTGGACGTAAAACGCATTCTCGATGAACCCGACTTCCGGCAGAAGCAGCTCGTCGACAAGGGCTACGAGGTGGTCGGGAGCTCACCGGAGGAATTTTCCGCTTACATCCGGAAGGACAGCGAGAGCCGCGGCCGCGCAGTGAGGATCTCGGGCGCGAAGGCGGAATAGCCCTGGAAACCATCTACGTCGGCCCCTCGCCGCGCATCGCAGTCACCGTCGCCGGCGAGGGGCCGCTGCTCCTCTTCCTGCACGGCATCGGCGGCAACCGCGGCAACTGGCGCCAGCAGCTCGAATACTTCTCGAAGAGCTACACCGCGGCGGCGTGGGACGCGCGCGGCTACGGCGAATCGGACGACAACGAAGGCCCCCTGCATTTCGACCATTTCACGGGCGACGTGCTGCGCGTCGCCGCGTACTTCACGAAGACCCGCAAGATGCACCTCGTCGGCCTGTCGATGGGCGGGCGCATCGCGCGCAACGTCGCCCTGCATCATCCCGAATGGCTGCTGTCGGTGACCCTCGCCGACACCAGCCCGGGGTTCGACGCGCTGACCTCCGAGCAGATACGCACGTTCCTCTCCGACCGCAAGGGCCGCACCCCCGAATCGATGCGCCGGCTCCTCGGCGCCGACCCGGCCCCCGGAGCCTACGAGGAGTTGGTGCGCAGCTTTCACGCCCTGCGCCAGGAGTCGTACTTCAAAACCGTCGAGGCTTCGGTGGCGCAGGACCGCGCCGCGCCGCTGGAGAGAATCCGCGTGCGCACGCTGGTGATCGTCGGTACCGAGGACAGCGTCTATCCGCCGGCGATGGCGCGGGACATCGCGCGGCGCATTCCCGGCGCGAAGCTCGTGGAGATCGACGGCGCCGGCCACCTCAGCAACCTCGACCGGCCCGAGGAATTCAACGCCGCGCTACAGTCTTTTCTGGAGGAGCGCTAGGCTGCCTTACGGCAGCCGGATGCTCGCGGTCAGTAGATAGAAGTCGATGCCGCCGTTCGGCTGCTTGATGCCGGCATTCGAGAGGTGCTGGAGCGCGATGCCGATGGTGTGTTGCCCGCGCGCGCCAAACCGCAGTCCAGTACCGATATGCGAGCCGAACTGGAACGACGACGGCAGCCGGTTGGTGTCATTGTTGATGGTGTGCGAGAGGAAGTAGGCGCCGATTCCGCCCTCCACATAACCCCATCGACGCTCGGCGCGCCATACCGGCGTCGCGCTGAAGTCGAAGCGGCGCGTGCGCCCTTCAAAATCCGGCACGCGCCAGATGCCGGCCGCGTACTGCATGTGCGTCGGCACCCACCAGCGCTGCGATTCGACGGGGCGGCGATACGTCAGCCTGACGATATCGGTCTCCTGCGACTCGGTCGCCCGGCCGAGGATGACGCCGAATTCCGGCTCCGCGGCGAAGCTGGTTGCCGCGGTGAGCAGAATCGCCAGGAGAATTCCACGCATGAAGCCATCGTGCGTGCCGAGAATGGCGCAACGATTGCGAATTCACTAGGCGTGGTTACAGCTGAAAAAAAGGCCTTCCCGGCCATCAGGATCCCGTCCGGGGTGGGGAGGAGAGGAGCGGAGCCCTGAGCTGCGGCCGGGAGGCCGACGTCGCTATCTTGACGTTGATGCCAGCATCGGCGGCGCGCGTGTCGCGTCGATTTCCGCCCCACTGCCTGTTCGTTACGATTGAAACAGAAATGCGCCGCGGGCGCCTATGAAGACGCGCACGCGCTGGCCGGGCTCGAAGGTTACTTCTCCATCATCTCTCACCGTCACTGCGCTGCCGTCGTCCAGACGCACGACGATCCGCTCCTCCACGTCGGGGCGGAGGGGGTGCTCGTAGTAGCT
>DASQGB010000174.1:0-5929 GCA_035632815.1 Burkholderiales bacterium
TGATTCATGGCCATACGCACCGCGCCGGCCGCCATCGGCTCGAGGTCGACGGCCGCCCCTGCGAGCGCTGGGTGCTGCCCGACTGGTACGCCGGCGGCGGCTACCTCGAGGTGGCCGGCGGCGCGCCGCGTCTGGTGCGCTGGAAGTAATTCTTACCGTCCCGGTAATCCTTACAGCAGGTAAGAATCAGGGACCGACCCCGTTTTCGCGGTACGGGGGTTGCTGCTGCGGGATGCCCAACTTGAAAGGACATCCCATGCCGAAAAGCCGCAGCCCGCACCCTGCAGCCATCGAGATGCTGATGGCGGACCACGACAAGGTCAAGAAGGCGTTCAAGGAATTCGACAAGCTGGACGGTGACGACACCGAGTCCTGCCGCCAGGTTGTGCACACGGTATGCCAGGACCTCAAGGTGCACACTACTCTCGAGGAGGAGATCTTTTATCCCGCGGTGCGCGAAGCCATCGAGGACGAGGACCTGCTGAACGAGGCGGCGGTCGAGCACGAGACCGCGAAGATGCTGATCGACCAGCTAGAGAACATGGACCCCGACGACCCGAACTACCACGCCACCTTCACCGTGCTGGGCGAGTACGTGAAGCATCACATCAAGGAAGAGGAAAGCGAGATGTTCCCGCAGGCGGAGAAGTCGGACCTCGACTTCGATGCGCTCGGCGAGCAGATGCGCAGCCGCAAGGAGGAGCTGGCGGGCGCGATGCAAAAGGAAAACGCCTAGTCCAGGCCGCGCGCCAGGTCTTCCTTCAGGTCCTCGACGGCTTCCAGGCCGACCGCCACCCGGATCAGCCCCTCGGTGATTCCCGCGGCGGCGCGCGCTTCGGGCGCAAGGCGGCCGTGCGTCGTCGTCCCGGGGTGGGTGATGGTCGTCTTGACGTCGCCCAGGTTGCCGGTGATGGACATCAGGCGCGTCGAATCGATGACGCGCCACGCCGCCTCGCGGCCGCCCTTCACGTCGAAGGAGAGTACCGCCCCGCCGGCCTTCTGCTGACGCATCGCGAGCGCATGCTGCGGGTGCGAGGCGAGGCCGGGATAGTGCACCCGCGCGACCCCCCGGTGGCCTTCAAGCCAGCGTGCGAGCTCGAGCGCCGCGGCAGACTGAGCGCGCATTCGCAGATCGAGGGTCTCGAGGCCCTTGAGGATCACCCATGCGTTGAACGGCGAGAGCGACGGCCCCGCCGTGCGCAGGAACGGAATCATCGGCTCTGCCACCAGCGCCGTCGGGCCGGCGACTGCGCCGCCGATCACGCGACCCTGGCCGTCCAGGTGCTTGGTCGCGGAATGCACGACCAGATCTGCGCCGAGCTCGAGCGGCCGCTGCAGCGCCGGCGTGCACAGCACGTTGTCCACCGCGAGCAGCGCGCCGGCGCGCTTCGCGATCGCCGCCAGCGCGGCGATATCCGACACTTCGGTAAGCGGGTTGGACGGCGTCTCCAGGAAAAGGAGGCGGGTATTGCGCCTGAGCGCCCTCTCCCACTCCCCGATTACGGTCGGGGAAACATAGGTGGTCTCGACGCCGAAGCGACCAAGGATGCCGCTGAACAGTTGTACCGTGGCACCGAAGACGGCATTCGAGCACACCACGTGGTCCCCGCTCTTGAGGTGCACCATGGCAGTGGTAAGGATCGCCGACATGCCCGAGGCCGTGGCCACGCAGCTCTGCGCTCCTTCCAGGGCCGCCAACCGGTCCTGGAACATGGCCACGGTCGGATTGGTGAAGCGCGAGTACACCATGCCGCCCTGCCCGCCGGTGAAGCGCGCCGCGGCCTGCTCGGCATTGTCGAACACGAAGCTCGAGGTAAGGAACAGCGCCTCGGCGTGCTCGTTGAACTCGGTGCGCGCCTGCCCGGCGCGCACGCCCTGGGTTGCCAGTTGCGGCTTTCTGTCCATAAAAAAACCCGGCCCCTCTGTGTTAAGCGGACCGGGTTCTCTCGGCACGCTTTAGCGGCATTTGTAACGCGCCCGCAAGCTGTGGCTCAAATCGGCGCGAAGAGAAAGTATATCAGGCTGCCAAATTCAAATCGAGCTGGGCGCTTTCGGCGTCATCGCCGGCGTCGCGCGTGGCGTCGCGCCGGATCTCGATGGTGCGCAGATAGTCGCTGGTGATGTCACCGGTGATATAGACGCCGTCGAAGCAGGAGGTCTCGAAGCTGGTCAGGCGCGGGTTGGCGCGGCGCACGGCGTCCTTGAGCTCGTCGAGGTCCTGGTAGATGAGCGCATCGGCGCCGATCTCGCGCGCCACCTCCTCCTCGCTGCGGTGCGCCGCGATCAGCTCGGCGCGCGTCGGCATGTCGATGCCGTACACGTTGGGATAGCGCACCGGCGGCGCCGCGGAGGCGAAGAACACCTTGCGCGCCCCCGACTCGCGAGCCATCTGCACGATCTCGCGGCTGGTGGTGCCGCGCACGATCGAGTCGTCCATCAGCAGCACGTTCTTGCCGGAGAACTCCATCGACATCGGGTTCAGCTTCTGGCGCACCGAGCGCTTGCGCACCGCCTGTCCGGGCATGATGAAGGTGCGGCCGATGTAGCGGTTCTTGACGAAGCCCTCGCGGTAGGGCACGCCCAAGCCGGCCGCGAGCTGCAGCGCCGAGGGCCGGCTGGAGTCGGGGATCGGGATCACGACGTCGACCTCGAGGCTGCGGTACTGGCGGCGGATCTTCTGCGCGAGCTTCTCGCCCATGTTGAGGCGCGACTCGTAGACCGAGGCGCCGTCGATCAGCGAGTCCGGGCGCGCCAGGTACACGTACTCGAAGATGCAGGGATTGAGGCTCGCGTTCGGCGCGCACTGCTGGCTGTGGAAGTTGCCGCGCTCGTCGATGAACACCGCCTCGCCGGGGCCGATGTCGCGCAGGACGCGGAATCCGTTGGCATCGACCGCCACCGACTCGGAGGCCACCATGTACTCGGTGCCGGCGAGGGTCTCGTTGTAGCCGATCACCGCCGGGCGGATGCCGAAAGGGTCGCGGAAGGCGAGCACGCCGTAGCCGGCGATCATCGCCACCACCGAATACGCGCCCTTCAGGCGGCGGTGCACGTTGGCGACCGCGGTGAAGATGGTCTGCGGCTCGAGGTGCAGCTTCACCGACGCTTTCTCCAGCTCGTGCGCCAGCACGTTGACCAGCACCTCCGAGTCCGAGCCGGTGTTGATGTGCCGCAGGTCGGTGCGGAACATCTCTTCCTTCAGCTGCTCGGAGTTGGTCAGGTTGCCGTTGTGCCCGAGCACGATGCCGAAGGGCGAGTTGACGTAGAAGGGCTGCGCCTCCGCCGAGCTGAACGCCGATCCGGCGGTCGGGTAGCGGCAATGCGCGATACCCATGTTGCCGGGCAGAGAGCGCATGTTCCGCGTGCGGAACACGTCGCGCACCATGCCCGGCGCCTTGTGCAGGTGGAACGAGTTGTGCTCGCTCGTGACGATGCCCGCGGCGTCCTGGCCGCGGTGCTGGAGCAGCAGCAAGCCGTCGTACAGCAGCTGGTTGACGGGGGAACGGGCGACGATTCCTAGGATCCCGCACATGGCCGCGACTTCCAAGTGTGGTTAACGGTCAATGATATCTCAAGCGATCGGCGAATGCGGGGGGCAACCAGGCTTTGAGGTACAGGGCCGATCTTGCCAGCGAGGGGCCGATGAAGGACTCCTTCCATATGGGGTGCAAGGGCAGCGGCGTCAAGCCTGCGAGCAGCGCAAAGGCGAGCGCGATGAGCCATCCGCGCGCCAGGCCGAACACCCCCCCGAGGCTGCGGTCCAGTCCGCCGAGTCCGACCTTCTGGACAAACTTGGACAGCAGCACGCCCGCCAGCGTGGTGACGGTCAGCGTAAGCAGGAAGATCGCGATGAACGCGACCAGCTGATGCCATTCGGACCGCGGCATCGAATCCGGCAGCATTTCCGCGAGCGGCGTTGCAAACAGGTTGGCAACGAGGAAGGCGATCACCCAGCCGGCGAGCGAGATCACCTCGCGCACGAAGCCGCGCCAGGCGCCCCAGACGATGGAGGCCGCCAGCACGCCGATCACCGCGTAATCGAGCCAGGTCATCCCGGGCGGACGCTGACCGCGCCTGGTTGAAGGCCGAGCTCCTTCAGGCGCGCGAGCGCTTTCTCCGCGGCTTCCTTCGACGCAAACGGGCCCGCGCGCACGCGGGTCAGATTGCCTTTCAGCGGCTCCGTGTAATACGGCAGCTTGGCCCCGGCGAGCTTGGCGATCACGCCCTCGGGATTGGCGAAAGCGCCGACCTGCACCACGTACTCGGTCGCCGCCTCGGCTTTCTTCGGCGGCGCCGGCTTGGCGGGGGGCGCGGGCTTGAAGGGGGTCTCGTTCTCGCCGGGGATGCGCACATCCAGGGCAGGCTCGGGCGGCTTTTGCTCCTGGTCGAAAACGATCGGCAGGATGATCACCGCGGCGAGCACCAGCGCGACCGCGCCGACCAGCCGCCTGCGTCCCCTGCGCTTCAGCGTTTCGACGTCTTGTTGTTGTTCAGCCATGCAATCACTTCGCCGACGGTGAGAAAGGACCCGAACACGACGATCTTATCATCCTGACCTGCGCGCATCGCGGCCGCCTCGAAGGCTGCGGCCGGCGTGACGAATTCCCGCGCTTCCCCAAAGGGCAGAAACTCGATCAGTTGAGAGGCGCTCGCGCCTCGCGGGCCCGCAAGCGTGGCGAAATGCCAGCGCGTGATGCGCGGCGCGAGCTCGCGCAGCACGCCGGCGATGTCCTTGTCGCGCAGCATGCCGCACACGGCGATGGTCTCGGGCGCGAATCCGGCGTCGGCGAGATTCGCCGCCAGCGTCTTCGCCGCCTGCGGGTTGTGCGCCACGTCGAGGATCACCTGCGGGCGCCCCGGCAGCACCTGGAAGCGGCCGGCAAGCGAAACTTCGGCAAGTCCCCGGCGCACTTCATTCATCCCAACGGGCAGCTTCGCGTGCAGGGCATCGAGCGCGCACATGGCCGCGGCGGCATTGCGCAGCTGCAGCTTGCCGCGCAGCGCGGGATGGGCGAGTCCGCCACGGCGGCCGCCGGGGCCCCAGTAGCTCCACTGCTCCCTCTCGGCCGAGTAACCGAAGTCCTTTCCAAGGAAAAGCTTGACTCCCTCGGCCTCGAGCACCGACTGCGGCGGATCCGGCTCCGCCACTACCGCCGGCCGCCCGGCGCGGAAAATGCCCGCCTTCTCGCGCCCGATCGCCTCGCGGTCCGGACCGAGAAACTCGACGTGGTCGATGCCCACGCTGGTGAGCACCGCGCAGTCGGCGTCGATGGCATTCACCGCGTCGAGCCGTCCGCCGAGCCCGACCTCCAGCACCACCGCGTCCGGAGAATCTGCCGAGAACAGGTGCAGGGCCGCGAGCGTGCCGAATTCGAAATACGTCAGCGGAGTCGCGGCGCGCGCCGCCTCGACTGCGGCGAACCCTTCAGCCAGAAGAGCATCGGAAACCTCCGCTCCCGCAATACGCACGCGCTCGTTGTAGCGCACCAGATGCGGCGAGGTGTACAGCGCGGTGCGATAGCCGGCGGCACGCAGGATCGATTCGAGCATCGCGCACGTGGATCCCTTGCCGTTGGTGCCGGCGACGCTGATCACGGGGCAATCCAGCTTTATCTTCATCTGTTTCAATATCTGGGTGACCCGCTCGAGCCCGAGCGCGATGGGCTGCGGATGCTGGCGCTCGATGAACTCGAGCCATCCGGCAAGCGATCTCACGACAGCGATTCCTCGTGAATGCCGCGCACGCTGTCTATCGTGTCGGCCTGCGCGGCGGTCTTGTCCGGGCGATAGCCCTTCACGCGCGCGAATCGAAGAGCGAGGCCGGCGGGGTAATGCGGGCTTTCCTGGATGTCGTTGAAGGCGATCTCGACCACCAGCTCGGGACGCACGCGCACCGTGTGCTCGTCGCGCGCCGTCTCGCGCGCGAGAA
>DASQGB010000175.1:0-6797 GCA_035632815.1 Burkholderiales bacterium
CAGCGACTATGCCCACGACCTCATCCCGCCTCGCGGTGAGCATCGCGGTACCGATTGTCAGCAGCACATCGGCACGGGCCTTTGATAAAGCAGTCGATAAGGTCTTCAGGTCGTCCGGTCGATTGACTTCAATCGGGACGACAACGAGGCCGAGGCGAGTCGCGGCGGCCTCGACAATTTTCAGGGTGTCGGCCTGAGTTGCGCTGGTGGCGCTCCATAGAACCGCGAGGCGCCGTGCGCCCGGCACCGCGTCCTTCACGAGCTCGACCTGCTTCGCAGCCAGCAGGCGCGTTCCGGTCACGATACCCGTGATGTTGCCTTCGGGTCGGGCGAGGTTTCCTACAAAGCCCAGGCGGACCGGATCGACACCCAGCAGCATCACGATCGGGATGTCGCGCGTCGCGGCTTTCACCGCCGCCGTTGCCGTGGAGCCGTAGGTCACGATCACTTCAGCCTGGCGATTCACTGCAGCCGTGGCTAGACCTGCGAGATCCTCGTAGCTGCCGCGTGCGATCGGCCGGAAGTATTCGACGTTGCGCCCGTCGTGGTAGCCGAGCTCGCGCATGCCTTTCACCACCGAAGAGAGCGGGAACTTCTCAAGGTCCCCGATCCCCACGATCGCTACGCGCCGCAGCCGGGCCGGCTGCTGTGCCCGGAGGGAGAACGGCATCGCAAGGGATACGGCGGCAAGACCTGAAGCAAAGCGTCGCCGGTTCATTGGATCACCTCGTCGGCGCGCACCAGAAATGACTGTGGAATGGTGATGCCGAGCGCCTTGGCCGTCTTCAGGTTGAGGATCAGCTCGAATTTCGTCGGCTGCTCGATCGGCAGGTCACCGGGCTTGGCGCCCTTGAGGATCTTGTCGACATACACGGCCGCGCGGCGGTGCATGTCGGCGTGACTCGGCCCGTAGGACATCAGCCCGCCCAGCTCGGCTCCTTCGCGCTCCTGATGGAGCGTGGGCAAACGATGGCTGGCCGCGAGCTGGACAATCCTCTTGCCGTGCGATTGCAGGATCCCGTCGCTCATGACGATAAGCGCGTCGAGGTGGTTGCCAGAGGCGAGCTTCATCGCCGGGCCGACATCCTCGCCCTTTCGCGCCTCGAAGGAGTGAAGCGAAATCTGCAGCTTCGCCGCCGCGGCCTGCGTTTCCCTGAACTGGATCACGCGCTCGGGGACCTCCGGATTCCAGACCACACCGACGCGCTCCAGCTTCGGCAGGATCTCCTTCAGGATCTCGAGCCGCTTCCCCGCGAGTTGCGGAGAAAGCGTCGTAAGGCCGGTAATACGCCCGCCCGGCCGCGACAGGCTGTCGGCCAATCCACCCCCCACCGGGTCGCCGGCGTAGGCCATGACGATCGGCACATCGCGCGTGGACTTTCGGACGACGCGGGCCACCAGGGAGCCTGCGGTGACGATGACATCCGCCGGCAGCTTGGCCAGCTCTTCGGCGTAGCTCACTACTCGATCGAGCTTGCCCTCGGCATAGCGCGCCTCGATGCGCAGGTTCCGCCCCTCCACATAGCCGTGCTCGCGCAATCCTTGCCTGAGTCCCTCGAGATTTGCCTGGTGCAAGGCAGCCGACGCCGGCGCGATGAGGCCGATGGTTGCGATCTTGCTGCTCGGCTGTGCGAATGCGGGCAGGGCTGCGACGGCGAACGCTCCGCCGAGCAGCCGCAACGACCGGCGCCTGTCCTTTCGCATGGCCTCCTTCCCCCTGCCATGCGCGGGATGCGCGGCAGAGCCTCAGCGGGTCAGTATGGCCCGGCAGCGCCGAAAATTCATCTGGAGACGAAGTCGTCCTCCAGCTGCGCGTGCAGAAACTCCGTGATGGCAAGGGTTTGGGGGTCCTGCGGCATGCTGAGCCTGGAGTCCGGCCAGGCGAAGGAGACCGCGCCGGCGGTGAGAAGCAGGATGGTCGGGATCATCAGGGCCAGGAACATCAGGTGCTCACTAAGTTTCATCGGTCCTCCATCGGGTAATGGCAGGCAGGATAGGTCGGCCGAGCGGCCCGGGTCTGCGAAGCACGGCCCTTCGCGGGAGTGACTAATTCACCTTTCGGCCGCCAGTGGGGCAGAATTCCCGCCATGAAGCACCGCTCCATCGAAGCGCTGCCCGGCCCGCTGCTCGATGAGATCGCCGCCCTGGCGACGGTGCGCAGCTTTCCCAAGCGCTCGATCGTCGTGACCGAGGGCGACGAGACCGATTCCGTGTACGTCGTGCTCTCCGGCAAGATGCGGGTGTTCGTGTCGGACGAGAACGGCCGCGAGGTGCAGCTGAACCAGCTCGCGCCGGGCGAGTATTTCGGCGAGATCACGCTCGACGGCGGGCCGCGCTCGGCGTCGGTGATGGCCCTCGAGGATTGCCGCTGCGCGGTGGTGAAGCGCGCGGAGCTCACGCCGCTCATGGAGCGCAGCCCGCAGTTCGCGCTGCACCTGGTGCGCAAGCTGGCGAGCCGCGTGCGCGTGCTCACCGAGAGCATCCGCAGCCTCGCGCTGATGGACGTCTACGGGCGCGTCGCTCGGCTGCT
This sequence comes from Burkholderiales bacterium, assembly GCA_035632815.1. Lineage (GTDB taxonomy): Bacteria > Pseudomonadota > Gammaproteobacteria > Burkholderiales > SG8-39 > SCGC-AG-212-J23. The sequence goes on from DASQGB010000175.1 coordinate 2,531, forward strand.
GCTCGAGCTGGCGGAGGAGAAGGCCGGCCGGCTGGTGGTGGGCGAGCCGCTCACCCACAAGGACATCGCCTCGCGCGTGGGCTGCTCGCGCGAGATGATCAGCCGCATCTTCTCCGACCTTGCCGAGGGCGGCTATATCCGCAAGGAGGAGGGGCAGCTGGTGATCGTGCGCAAGCCGCCGCCGCGCTGGTAAATCGGGCTCAGAGCGCGATTTCCCCGCGGATCGCCCTCAGGCGGAAGGCTGCGACCGGGTGCTGAAAGCCGCGCAGAGTGAGCGGCCCGACCGGCTCGGTGTCGGCGAAGTGGGCGATGTCGTGCTCGGTCTGGGCGTCGAGATAGATCTCGCCCTTGCCCGCCGCGCCGCACAGCCGCGCCGCGAGGTTGGGGACGTTGCCGATGGCGGCATATTCCCAGCGATTTTCGAAGCCGATGACGCCGAGGGTCGCCTCGCCCTGGACGATGCCGATCCCCAGGCCAACCTCGTGCCCGAGCTTCAGCCACGCGGCCGAGATGGGCATGAAGGCCTCCTGCAGCTTCATCGCCATGCGCACCGCGCGCTCGGCGGGGCGCTCGACCGGCAGCGGATCGTTGAAGAAGATCATCACGCCGTCGCCGGCGAAGTGCTCGAGCGTGCCGCCGAACTCGTCGACCGTCTTGCCGAGCGTCGCATGGTAGTCGCGCAGGAGATCCAGCACCTCCTCGGGATCGGCGCGGTCGGTAAACGCGGTGAAGCCCCGCAAGTCGAGGAACACCGCGGTGATCTCGCAGCGGTGCGGCTTGAGCAATTCCTCTCCGCCGGCGACGATCGCCTCGGCCACCGGGCGCGAGAAGAAGCGCTTCAGCCGCCCGAGATGCTCGAGCTGCGTCACCTGGTTGCGCACGCGCTCCTCGAGCCGGGTGTTCAGGGTCTTGACCTCGTCCTGCAGCGCCTTGACCTGCAGCAGGCGCTTCACGCGCGCGAAGAGCTCCGCCCAGTTCACCGGCTTGGTCAAGAAGTCGTCGGCGCCCGCCTCGATACCCTTGACGCGCTCCGATTGCGGGTCGGCGGAGGTGACCAGCACGATCGGCAGCAGCGCAGTCTGCGGGTCGGCGCGCAGGCGCCGGCAGAGCTCGTAGCCGTCCACGCCGGGCATCAGGATGTCGCACACGATGAGATCGGGAGCGACGTTGCGCATGTACTCCAACGCGCTCGCGCCGTCGTTCGCGGTGTCGACCTCGTAGCCCAGATTGCGCAGCAGCCCTGCCGTCATCTCGGCGGTGGTGCGCTGGTCGTCGACGACCAGGATGCGCGCAGCCATCTAGAAGACGATCACGCCGCGGGCGTTGCGCCCGGCATCGAGGTCGGCGAAGGCCTGCGGCGCCTCGGCGATGCGGTAGCGCCTGGTGATGAGCTCCTCAAGCTTGAGCTTGCCGCCAAGGTATAGCGCCAGCATGCGCGGGAAGTCGATGCGCGGCACGCAGGAGCCGAAGTAGCTGCCGGTCAGGGTCTTCTCCTCGAACACCAGCGTCATCGGCTTGAGCGAGGTGGTATCGGTCGCCTTCGCCACGCCGACCACCACCGCCACGCCGCCGCGGCGGATGGCGCGATACGCGACCCCGGCGAGCTCGCCCGAGCCGACGCACTCGAAGGCGTAGTCGGGACCGCCGCCGGTGAGCTTCTTCAGAGGCTTGACCAGGTCCTCGCCCGGCCTCGCCTGCAGCACCGCGGTGGCGCCGAACTTGCGCGCCATGTCGAGCTTGGGCGCGAGCGAGTCGACCGCGATGATGCGCTCGGCGCCGGCGATGCGTGCGCCCTGGATCGCAGACAGGCCCACACCGCCGCAGCCGAACACCACCACCGAGGCGCCGGGGGGCACCTTGGCGGTGTTGAACACTGCGCCCACGCCGGTGGTCACCGCGCAGCCGACGAGCGCCGCGCACTCGAGCGGGATCTTCGGGTCGATGCCGATCAGGTTCTCGGCCGAGACGGTGGCGTACTCGGCCATCGCGCCGCAGCCGGAGAAGATGTTGAGCGGCTGGCCGGCGCGGTCGTGCACCCGCGGCGTGCCTTCGAGCGGCGTGGTCAGCGCCTTCCCCTGCTCGAGGCACAGCACCGGCCGGCCGGCGAGGCAGAAGCGGCAGCGCCCGCACATGTAGATGAAGGAAAACACCACGTGGTCGCCCTTCGCGAATTCGCTGACGCCCTCGCCCACCTCCTCGACCACGCCGGCCGCTTCATGCCCCAGCACGAGCGGCAGCGGCAGCGCGATGGTGCCGGTGACCGCGGACAGGTCGGAATGGCACACGCCGACCGCGCCAATCCTGACCGTCACTTCGCCATGCTTGGGCGCGTCGACCGAGATTTCTTCCACCACTACAGGCTTGTTATGCTCACGGCACAGGACCGCGCTTGCCTTGCGAGCCATCTTCTCTCCGTTTTTCCCAGTATATATCGGACCCTCGGCTAAAATATTCCGCACCCCTCCCAGGAGAATTGAATGCTCGTTCGCGACCGGCTTTACATCGGCGGCCAGTGGGTCGCGCCGCAAGGCAAGCAGACCATCGAGGTGCACAACGCCGGCAACGGCGCGGTGATGGGCCGCATCCCCGCCGGGAACGAGCGCGATGCCGACGCGGCCGTTTCTTCTGCGAGGAAAGCACTGCAAGGCTGGAGCGAGACCCCGGCAGAGAAGCGTGCCGAATACCTGGAGAAGATCTCCGCGGGCCTGAAAGCGCGCGCCGACGAGCTCGCGCGCACCATCGCGCAGGAAGTCGGCATGCCGCTCAAGCTCTCCGGCCGCATCCAGGCCGGCCTGCCGATCGCGAATTTTGCGAACTATGCCAAGCTCGTAAAGGAATTTTCTTTCGAACAAAAAATAGGTAATTCTCTAGTCCTACGCGAGCCGGTCGGCGTGGTGGCGGCGATCACGCCGTGGAACTACCCGCTGCACCAGATCGCGCTCAAGGTGGCCCCCGCGCTCGCCGCCGGCTGCACCGTGGTGCTCAAGCCCTCCGAGGTCGCGCCCTTCAACGCCTTCATCCTTGCGGAGGTGATCGAGGCGGCGGCGCTGCCGAAGGGCGTCTTCAACCTCGTCACCGGCTACGGCGACGCCGCCGGCGAGGCGCTCGTCAAGCACCCGGGCGTCGACATGATCTCGTTCACCGGCTCGACGCGCGCGGGCAAGCGGATCTCCGAGCTGGCGGCGCAGACCGTCAAGCGTGTGGCCCTCGAGCTGGGAGGCAAGAGCGCATCGGTGATCCTCGACGACGCCGACCTGGCGAGCGCTGTAAAGAGCACGGTCAACGGCTGCTACCTCAACTCCGGCCAGACCTGCACCGCGTTGACCCGGATGCTGGTCCCTGAAAACAGATATCAGGAAGCCGCGAAAATCGCGGCCGATGTTGCCGATGGCTTCACCGTCGGCGACCCCATGGCCGACACCACCAAGCTCGGGCCGCTCAGCTCGCAAGCGCAGCTCGAGCGGGTGCGCGCCTACATCCGCAAGGGCCAGGAGGAAGGCGCCGAGCTCCTCGCCGGCGGCGCCGAGGCGCCGCAGGGCGTGCCGGCCGGCGGCTACTACGTGAAGCCCACGGTATTCGGAAGAGTGAAGAACAGCATGAGCATCGCCCAGGAGGAAATCTTCGGGCCGGTGCTGTCGATCATTGCCTACCGGGACGAGGAAGACGCGGTGCGCATCGCCAACGACACCGTCTACGGCCTTGCCGGCGCGGTCTGGTCCAAGGACGACGCGCGCGCGCAGCGCGTCGCGCGCCGCCTGCGCGCCGGGCAGATCGACGTCAACGGCGGCTCGTTCAACCTGAACGCCCCTTTCGGCGGCTTCAAGCAGTCGGGGCACGGCCGCGAGGCGGGCGTGTACGGGCTGGAGGAATTCCTGGAGTACAAGTCCCTGCAGCTCAAGGGATGAAAGAAAGTCTTCTAACAAGAATCCAGCAGCGCACGGCGCTCGTCGCTGTCGTGGATCTGGGGTACGTAGGCCTGCCGCTGCGCGCCGAGAAGCTCGACGCGGCGCTGCTCGAGCGCCAGGACCTGGTTCTCATCGCCACCGACCACGACGCGTTCGACTATGCGCTGGTGCTGGAGCGCGCGCCGCTGATCGTCGATACGCGCGGCAGGTTTCTCCAGCCTGCCCCGAACGTGGTGAAGGCATAAGAGGAGATGAGCCGCGACTGGATAAGACACCTGCGGCTCGCCACGGGCCTCATCGTCGCCTGCTTCGTCGTCGCGCACTTCCTCAACCACGCGCTCGGCATCGTCTCCATCGAGGCG
>DASQGB010000176.1:0-4992 GCA_035632815.1 Burkholderiales bacterium
CGACTCGAAGGCCAACACGCGCGCCATCGACAGCCTGCTCAACTACGAGACGGTGAAATACTTCGGCAACGAGGAGTTCGAGGCGCGCCGCTACGACGAGAACCTGCAGAAGTACGAGTCGGCGGCGGTGAAGAACGAGGCATCGCTTGGCCTGCTCAACATCGGCCAGAGCTTGATCATCGCGGCCGCGGTCACTGCGCTGATGCTGCTCGCTGCCGAAGGCGTCGCCGCGAAGACCTTCACGCTCGGCGATCTCGTGCTGGTGAACGGGCTGCTGATCCAGCTCTACATCCCGCTCAACTTCCTCGGCATGGTGTACCGCGAGATCATGCAGGCGCTGCTCGACATGGACCGCATGTTCCGCCTGCTGAGCGAGCACCGCGAGGTCGAGGACCGCCCCGGGGCGCCCGAGCTTGCGCCGGGCCCCGCGACCGTCGAGTTCAGGCAGGTCGGCTTTTTCTATGAGAAGGCGCGCCAGATTCTTTTCGACGTGAGCTTCACCATTCCCGCCGGCCAGCGCGTGGCCGTAGTCGGCCACTCCGGCTCGGGCAAGTCGACGCTCGCGCGGCTGCTGTACCGCTTCTATGACGTATCGAAAGGCGAGGTAAGAATAAACGGACTGAATATCCAGGATGTGAAGCAGGCGAGCGTGCGCTCGGCGATCGGCATCGTGCCGCAGGACACGGTGCTGTTCAACGACACCATCCTCTACAACATCCGCTATGGCCGGCCCGAGGCGAGCGACGCCGAGGTGATCGAAGCCGCGCGCGCTGCGCACATCCACGACTTCATTGAAACTCTTCCCCAGAAATATGAAGCCATGGTGGGCGAGCGCGGCTTGAAGCTCTCCGGCGGGGAGAAGCAGCGCGTGGCGATCGCGCGCGCGCTGCTCAAGAATCCGCGCATCCTGATTTTCGACGAGGCGACTTCCGCGCTCGACTCGCGCGCGGAGCAGGCGATCCAGGCCGAGCTCGAGCGCATTTCCGCAGGTCGCACGACGTTGGTGATCGCCCATCGCCTGTCGACCGTGATGGACGCCGACCAGATCCTGGTGCTGCATCACGGCCGCATCGTCGAGCGCGGAACGCATCTGCACCTCCTTGAAGAAAAAGGGGAATACGCCAGGATGTGGGCCCTCCAGCAACAGAAGGCCGAAGCCGAGGCCGCCCTCGCCCAAGCCGGAGCACTGTAGCCCCGGCCCGACAGCCGAGAACTAGTTCACGCGGAATCGAGGAACTAGTTCCTACTCCATGATTTTGTTTGATTTGTGGGCTTCGGTAGGGCAAACTGCGACATCACCAATGCGCCACTTAGGGCATGGTCCAAATAAACGAAGAATTGGTGTCCTTAGGGAAGACTCACTGCAATGCAACGAAAACTTCATCCCCTCGAGGGCATCGTCGCTGTGTTTGCGCTCTTTTTCGCCCTCGCGCTTACCGTAGGTTTCGCCCAGGCAGGGGACGCGCGCGTCCAGCACGTTAAATCGGTACTGCTGCGTTCGTCGTCGGCGCTGGTGATCGATGCCGACACCGGCGATATCGTAATCAGCAAGAACAGCGAAGCCGTCGTTCCGATCGCTTCGATCACCAAGCTGATGACGGCGATCGTGATCCTCGATCGCGGCCTCGACCTCGAGCAGCGCATCGTGCTCAGCCGCGATGATGTCAGGACGGTGAAGCGCTCGCGCTCGCGCCTGCGCACCGGCACCGTGCTTACCCGCGACGAGCTGATGATGCTCGCGCTGATGGCGTCCGAGAATCTCGCCGCGGCGGCGCTGGGACGCACCTATCCCGGCGGCATGGAAGCTTTCATCGTCGCGATGAACGAGAAGGCCGCCGAGCTCGACATGCACGACAGCCGCTTCGTCGAGCCGACCGGGCTCTCGCCGAACAACGTCTCGAGCGCGCGCGACCTCGCCAAGCTGGTGCGCGCGGCGCATGACTATCCTTTGATCCGCGAATACTCGACCCGCGAGCATGGCACCGTGCGCTCCTTCGGCCGGCCGCTCGCCTACCGCAATACGAACGGCCTGGTGCGCAGCTCGTACTGGGAAATCGGGCTTTCCAAGACCGGCTACATCAGCCAGGCAGGCCGCTGCCTCGTGATGCGCGTGCGCGTCTCTTCCAAGGACTTGATCGTCGTGCTGCTCGATTCCTGGGGCAAGCAGTCCCGGATCGGCGACGCCAACCGCATCCGCCAGTGGCTCGAAAAACAGCACGTAGCGACCGCCGGGCGCAGCAGCTAGGCGGTTTCCGGTTCGTCGGCGCCGCCGGCGCCTCCGCCAGCTTCCGCGAAGAGGTGATCGCCGGACTGGCTCTCCCGCAGAAGGCCCTTCCCCCGAAGTATTTCTACGACCCGGCCGGCAGCCGTCTGTTCGAGCGCATCTGCCGCCTGCCCGAGTACTACCCGACGCGCTGCGAGCTCGAACTTACGAAGAGGTTCCTCGAGGACATCGCGCGGTTTGCAGGCAGAGGCGCGGCGCTGTTCGAGTACGGCAGCGGCGAGGGCCTGAAGACGCGCCTGCTGATCGAGGCGCTGCGGCCCTCGGTGTATATCCCCATCGACATCTCGGAGCAGGCGCTGCGCGCCTCGGTGCAGCGCCTCGCGCGGCGCTTTCCCTGGCTTGGCACGGTCGCCATCCTCGGCGACTTCTCGCACCCGCTGAAAATCCCGCCGTTCCGCGGCAAGGGGCGCAGGGTCGTGTATTTCCCCGGCTCGACCATCGGCAACATGACGCGCGCCGAGGCGCACGCCTTCCTGCGCATGACGCGCGGGCAGATCGGCTCGAGCGGCAGGATGCTCGTCGGCGTGGACCTGAAGAAGGACGCCAACGTCCTGCACGCCGCCTACAACGACGCCAAGGGCGTCACCGCGGCGTTCAACCTGAACCTCCTCGCGCGCATCAACCGCGAGCTGGGCGGCGACTTCGACCTGAAGCGCTTCGCGCATTACGCCTTCTACAACGCGCCCCTTGGGCGCATCGAGATGCACCTCGTGTCCCTCGCGCGGCAGCAGGTCAACGTCGGCAACCACCGTTTCGGCTTCGAGACCGGCGAGTCCATCCATACCGAGAACTCGCACAAGTACTCGGTCGAGGAATTCCGCGCGCTGGCGGCGGAGGCCGGCTTCAGGGGTGCGAAGCTGTGGACCGACCGCAAGGGCCTCTTCGCCCTCCACGGCCTCGAAGCCGCTTAGAAAATCGGGGTCAGAGCCCGATTTCCGGAACCTCCGCTATCGCTATGGGAAATCGGGCTCTGACCCCGATTTTCTAGGCCACGCCAATCCGGCTGGTCGGGCGATGCCCGATGGCGTGCGAGATGCGGTCGGCGGTTTCCTTGACCAGCGGCCCCCATTGCAGCTTCATGCGGTCCGCGGGAGTCGACAGCGACAGCGCCGCGACCAGGTGCGAGCCGTCGTCGCGGATGCCCGCGGCGACGCAGCGCACGCCGATCTCGGCTTCCTCGTTGTCGGTCGCCCAGCCCTGGCGCTGGATGCGCTCGAGGTCGCGCTCGAGCAGGCCGACGTTGGAGATGGTGTTCTTCGTCTGCGGCGAGAGCCCGGTGCGCTTGGCGTAGTCGCGCAGCCGCGCGAAGCCCTCCTCCAGCAGGAACAGCTTTCCCGCCGCCGTCACGTGCAGCGGCGCGCGCGCGCCGATGACGTGCACCACGCGCATCGCCGAGCGGCCCGACGAGGTGCGCTCGACGTACACGATCTCGTCGTCGTGGCGCACCGAGAGGTTGGCGGTCTCGCCGGTCTGCGAGTGCAGCTCGCGCATCATCGGCAGCGCGAGCTCGCGCACGCTGATGCGCGACTTGACCAGGTTGCCGAGCTCGAGCAGGCGCATGCCCAGGCGATAGCTGCCCGGCTCGACGCGGTCGACCATGCGGTCGGCCGACATCGAGGAGAGGATGCGGTGCGCGGTCGAGGGATGCAGCCCGGTGTACTGCGCGATCTGCTTCAGGCCGAGCGGCTCCGGGTGCGCCGCGAGCACCTCGAGCAGGCGCATCATGCGGTCGATCACCTGGATCGGGTTCTTCGCCTCGTCGCGCTCGGCTCGCATACATCGCATTGTAGAATGCCGCGCATGCCCGTGGTGACTTGCATCGAGGATCTGCGCAGCCTCGCGAAGAAACGCGTCGCGCGCGCGATCTTCGACTACGTCGACTGCGGCTCGTACGCCGAATGCACGCTGCGGGCGAACCGCGGCGACCTCGAGGGCCTCGCGCTGCGCCAGCGCGTCGGCATCGACGTCGATCGGCGCTCCACCCGCACGACGATGGCCGGCGCCGAAGCGTCGATGCCGGTGGCGCTCGCGCCGACCGGGCTCACCGGGCTCAACTGGGCCGACGGCGAGATCCTCGCGGCGCGCGCCGCCGAGCGCTTCGGCGTGCCGTTCACGCTCTCCACCATGTCGATCTGCTCGATCGAGGACGTCGCCTCCGAGGTGGACAAGCCGTTCTGGTTCCAGCTCTACGTGATGCGCGACCGCGGCTTCTCCGCCTCGCTCATCGAGCGCGCCAAGGCGGCGAAGTGCTCGGCGCTGGTGCTGACGCTCGACCTGCAGGTCCAGGGCCAGCGCCACCGCGACCTGAAGAACGGCCTGGCAGTTCCGCCTCGCCTTACCGTCGGTACATTTTTTGATGTCCTGCGAAAGCCGTCCTGGGCATTGAATGTCCTTAGAGGAAAACGCAGAAGCTTCGGCAATCTCGAGGGCCGCATCCCGGACGCGAAGAGCCTCACCACGCTGTCGCAGTGGATCGCCGGCCAGTTCGATCCGACGCTCAGCTGGAAGGACGTCGCCTGGGTGAAGGAGCGCTGGGGCGGCAAGCTGATCCTCAAGGGCATCCTCGACGCCGAGGACGCCAAGCTAGCCGCGCAGTCCGGCGCCGATGCCATCGTCGTGTCGAACCATGGCGGCCGCCAGCTCGATGGCGCGGTCTCGTCGATCAGGGCGCTGCCCGAGATTGCTGAAGCCATCGATAACAAGATAGA
>DASQGB010000177.1:0-6977 GCA_035632815.1 Burkholderiales bacterium
TTCGTCGTGCAGGCGGTGAGCGTGCACGCGATCACGCACATGAACCAGGGGCTGGGCTACACGCTGGAGCAGGCGTCGCTGGTCTTCATGCTGCTCACGCTGTGCCAGATCGGCGGCGTGTTCGTCGGCTGGGCAATCGGCGACCGCTTCGAGAAGCGGCTGATCGCCGCAGCGTGCATGCTGATGCACGCGAGCGGGCTCCTGTTCCTCACCTACGCCGCCTCGCTGTGGATGGTGCTCGGCTTCGCCGTGCTGCACGGCACCGCCTGGGGGCTGCGCGGGCCGTTCATGCAGGCGATCCGCGCCGATTACTTCGGCCGCAGCGCGATCGGCATGATCCTGGGCCTCTCGTTCATGATCATCGTCATCGGCCAGATCGGCGGGCCGATGATCGCCGGCATCCTCGCCGACCTCACCGGCAACTACCGCAGCGGCTTCACCATCCTCGCGCTGCTCGCCGGGCTTGGCTCGCTGTTTTTCTTTTTCGCGACGAAGCCGCAGCAGCCGCTGCGCCAGGCTGCTTGATCAGCCAAGCTGGCTGGCTGATCAGAAGAAGGCGAGCGCGCGCGCCTCGATGCTCCGGCGCGGCGGCGCGCCCGGCGGCGTGGCGGGATCGACGAAGGAGGTGTGCGGCGTGAAGCGCGCGCGGCCGTCGGTCGCCGAGTCGTAGACCTTGAACACGATCGCCTCGTCCGGCCGCAGCTGCGGGAAGTAGAACCAGCGGTGCCGCGGGTTGTACTTGAGCCGGTAGGTCTGGCCGACGCGGTGCGGATAGCGCCGCTCGGCGACCAGCAGGTCTTCGGCGGCGACGCTGCGCGCATCCGCGATGGCGAGCGGGTTGGCCTGGATCGGCCGCTCGACCGGCCGCCACACCTGGATGATGGCGAAGCGGCGCTTGAGCAGGTCTTCCGCCGCATCGCCCATGACCTCGCGCACGCGCTGCGGTCCCGACCATTCGGTGTAGTCGTTGTGCGCCGACAGCACCGGCTCGCGGATCAGCTTTGCCTCGCGCTCGCCCTCGTCGCCCGAGCGCAGGGTGTGGTCGAAAACTTCTACTCTCCCCGCACCAGCGAGGCGGGCGATTAGTTTTTGAATTTCAGGGTAATAAACTGCCTTGAACCCCGGGTCGAAGAAATCCGCCACCGCGGTGCGGTGCTCGACCAGCTGGAAGCCGTTCTCGTCCAGCGAAAAGTTCCCGCCGCGGCCGTCGCGCACCTCGACGCGCTGCCTTTCCTCCGCGCCGCTCGAGCGCCGGCGGATGTTGTTCGGGCCGTAGGTCTCGTTGACCAGCTTCTCGCCGGTATCGAGGGTGTAAGTGATCTCGGCAACAGGCATGGCGCCATGTTACTTTAGCGGTCCCGAGAAAGAATACTCAAGAACGATGCCGAGCCGGCGCGATTTCCTGCGCCTCGCCGGCTTGGCGGCGGTCTCGCCGCAGGCCGCGCGGGCGCAGATCCAGGAAAAGGCGAAGAAGGTCAAGCCTCCCGCGGGGACCGTCCTCGTCAACGACGTGCACGCGCAGCTCAGCTCGGCGCGCGTGTTCAAGATCGAGCAGCCGGTCAACCTCGAGGGCGTGCGCAAGGCGTTCGCGCTCGCCAAGGAGGAGGAGCGGCCGGTGTGCATCGCCGGCGGGCGCCACTCGATGGGCGGGCAGCCCTTCGTCGCCGACGGCGTGATGATCGACGTGCGCAAGCTGAACAAGGTGCTCGCGTTCAACGACGCCGCCGGGCTGATCGAGGTCGAGTCGGGCGTGATGTGGCCGCAGCTGCTCGAGTACCTGGTGCAGGCGCAGCGCGGGCGCAACCCGCAGTGGACCTTCTCGCAGAAGCAGGCCGGCGCCGACCGCATGACGCTGGGCGGCTCGCTCGCGGCGAACATCCACGGCTGCGGCCTGACGCTGCCGCCGTTCATCGGCGACATCGAAGCTTTCACGCTGCTCGACGGCCGCGGCCAGATCGTGCGCTGCAACCGCAGCGAAAACGCGGAGCTGTTCCAGCTCGCGATCGGCGGCTTCGGCCTGTTCGGCTTCGTCTACTCGGTGACGCTGCGCCTGGTGCCGCGGCGCAAGCTCGAGCGGGTGGTCGAGGTGCGCGACATCGCCGGCCTGATGGGGGCCGTGGGCGAGCGCGTCAAGGAAGGCTACGTCTACGGCGAGTTCCAGTGCTCGATCGACGACCGCTCCGAGGAGTTCCTGCGCCGCGGCATCTTCACCTGCTACCGGCCGGTGCCCGACGACACCAGCATGCCGGAGAGGCAGAGCGCGCTCTCCGAGCGCGACATCATCGAGCTCCTGTTCCTCGCGCACACCGACAAGGCCGAGGCGTTCAAGCGCTACGCCACGCACTATTTCGCCACCACCGGGCAGCTGCACTGGTCCGACGAGCAGCAGATGAGCATCTACCCCGACGCCTATCACCGCGAGCTCGACCGGCGCTGGTCGGCGCCGCAGCGCGGCAGCGAGACCATCACCGAGATCCTGTGCGAGCGCCCCGCGCTCGAGCCGTTCATGGCCGCGGTGCGCGAGGCCGCGCGGCGCGACAAGTTCGAGATCATCCAGGCATCCGTGCGCGTCATCGAGCGCGATACCGAGAGCTTTCTCACCTGGGCGCGCCGGCCCTCTGCCTGCGTCAGCCTGCACGTGCACGTCGAGCACAACAGCAGCGGCACCATCCGCGCCGGCGACGCGCTGCGGCGCCTGATCGACCTCGGCATCAAGCACGGCGGCGGCTGGCACCCCGCCTACCACCGCTATGCCCTGCCGCGGCAGGTCGAGTTCTGCTTCCCGCAAATGCGCGAGTTCCTCAAGCTGAAGCTGAAATACGACCCGCAGGAAACGATTCAGAGCGACTGGTACCGCCATTACAAGAGGATGTATTTCGGTTAAAGGACGGGACCCATGATCCGAGGCATCGTTGCGTTGATGCTGCTGTGCGCCGGAGCGGCGCTGGCGCAGTCTTATCCGTCGAAGCCGATCCGCCTGATGGTGCCGTTTCCGCCGGGGGGCTCGACCGACATCGTGGCGCGCATCGTGGCGCACCGGCTCTCGACGCAGCTCGGCCAGCAGATGGTGGTCGAAAACCGCGGCGGCGCCGGCGGCACGATCGGCACCGCCGTAGTCGCCAAGGCGCCGGCCGACGGCTACCACCTGGTGGTCGGCAGCACCAGCACCCACGTAGTCGCGCCGAGCGTCTACCAGAAGCTCGAGTACGACCCGGTGAAGGACTTCGCGCCCATCAGCCTGATGGCGGTCAGCCCGTACCTGCTGGTGGTGAACCCGGCGGTGCCGGCGAAGAGCCTCAAGGAGCTGGTGGACCTGATGAAATCGCAGCCCGGCAAGCTCAACTACGCCTCGGCCGGCGTCGGCTCGACCACCCACCTCGCGATGGAGATGCTGAAGGGCGCCTCCGAGACCTACGCGCTGCACGTGCCGTACAACGGCAACGGCCCCGCCGGCACCGCGGTCGTCGCCGGGCAGGTCGAGATCCTGTTCGGCAGCCTGCCGGCGCTGCTGCCGCACGCAAGATCGGGACGCGTGCGCGCGCTCGCCGTCGGCACGCCCCGGCGCTCGCCCTCGCTGCCCGAGGTGCCGACCATCGCGGAGTCCGGCTACCCGGGCTTCGACGCCTCGCTGTGGCTCTCGATCATGGCGCCCGCCGGCACGCCGGCAGCGGTGATCGAGCGCCTGCACAAGGAGATCGTCGCCGCCGTCAACTCGCCCGAGACGCGCGACGCGCTCGACAAGGCGGGCGCCGAGGTCATCACCAGCACGCCCGCCGAGCTCGCCGCGATGATCAAGGACGGCGTAGTCAAATACGCGAAGGTGGTGAAAGCCGCCGGCGTCAAGCCGGAGTAAAGCAGGCACCCGCCACGTTTTCCCGCGCTAGCGGATCGCCGCCGGCGCCACCGAGGAGCCCGAGGCGCCGAAGAGCTTCAGCGGCTGCATGCTGAAGGCGAACTCGTAGACGCGCTTCGCCACCAGCTCGTCGAGCTTCATGTTCTCGAGCAGATGGATGCCGTTCACCACCAGCATGATCTGGTGCACCGGCAGGCTGAGATCCTTGTCCGGGTTCGGCGAAACCTCGACCGGCCAGTTGTCCGAGCCGACCAGGATCGGGTCCTGCTTCGCGATCCACTCGGCGGCCGCGACGCCGATACCCGGGGTGCTTTTCACGAAGCGCGCGTTGTCCTTGCCGTAGAGCTTGCCCCAGCCGGTGTGGATGATGACCGCATCCCCCGCCTGCAGCCGGACGTTCTGCCGCTGCAGCGCCTGCTGCAGGTCGTTCACGGTGATTTCGTAGGCGTCATCCAGCATCTCGACGCCTTTCAGCCCTGCGACGTCGATCAGCACCCCGCGCGTGAAGAACGTGCCCGCGTTCTGCACGCCGAGCTTGCTGAATCCCGAGCGCGTTCCCACCTCGCTCACCTTGAAGCAGTTGTACATCGAGTCGCCGATGGTCTGGTGCGCGAAGCCGTCGAACTGCGTACCGACCTGGCCGATCTCCGAGGTCACCACCTCTTCGTTGCTGCCGCGCGTGTTCGCGCCGGTGTTCATGAAGGTGCGCTTGGTCTGCAGATTGAGGATGCGCGTGCCGAAGAAGGGCATGCCCGGCGCGAGCACGTGGCCGAGCTCGATCACCTCGCCGGTCTTGATGAGGCGCGCGCCGCGCATCACCGTTTCGGGATTCTTCATGTGGTTGCCCGAGCCGCGCTCGTCGCCGGCGCCCCATTTCGACGGACAGCGCTGGCTCTCGGCGGGCGGCCGCCATCCCTGCGCGGCGGCGATCAACGGAACGGAAAGCAAAGCGGTAAGCGTTGCGCATGCAGTGCGGTTCATGGCTCCTCCTGTTGAGCCGCCATTATTCCAGTTTGGAATGCATTTTTGAACGAAATCAGAGGCTTTCGCGCCGGATATCGGTTAAACTGACGTGTCAGGCACGAAGCCTTGGCCGTAGCAGCGACATCCGAACGCTGTCCACCCTCTGCTTCGCATTTGAGAGGGCGTTCATGCAGATCCGCAATCCCGCATTCAAGTCGAAGCGTTCCGCGCAGTGGACCAGGGAGCGCATCGATCAGCTCGGCAAGCAGGAAGTCCAGCAGCTTCGCACCAACGCCGGCACGCTCGGCGAGACCGAGATCGTGGCCTTGTGCGACGAGGCCCTGCTTACCCGGCCGAAGGGAAACGGCAAGAAAAGCGCGGCGCCGGCCAAAGGCGCGAAGCACCTGGTCTCGCGCGGCAAGGCCTTCGAAGCGCGCGGCGTGCATCTCGAGGACGCGCGCACCAGCTGGGGCGGCGTGCGCAAGTCCGACTCGACCATAGTGCTGAGCCTGTGGGCGAATGCGATCAAGCTGCGCGACGGGCAGTGCACCTACCTCCTCTGGGCCCCGAACGTGAACGGTTCGCGCCCGTGGTCGGACACCTCGGCCGGCAAGGAGCGGCGCAGGCATTGCGAGCTTGCGCTCGAGAGCGGCGCCGAAGGCCTGCTGGTCTACGGCGAGGCCCTGGACGGCCACATCCCCGAGGACAAGGCGCGCAGCGTGCACGGCGTCGATCCCGAGAGCGTCGTGCGCCTCGAGATCGAGCAGCACGGCGAAGAGTTCTGGGCCACCTGGGGCAAGAAGGCCGTCGTCTAGCCCATGGCTCCTCCGCCGCTCGAACGCAAGCAGTACAAGCTGGGCAAGTACGACATCATCGCGCAGGCTGCGAGCGGCTCGATGCACATGTTCCGCTACACGGTGATGCTCGACGGCAAGCGCCTCGGCGCGCTGCTCAGCGTGCCCACCGAGTCCGACTGCCGCTTCCTCGAAGCCCCGCCCGTCGTGCCGCCGCTCAGGATCTACCAGGTCACCTACCGGCCCGGCCGGCCGCGCAAAAAGCCCGCCGAGGACGCCGCCACCGTACCCTGGTCGATCAAGGGTCAGCAGCGCTACTAGCAGCGCTATCATGGGATGCGGAGGTGTCCCATGACGATCGACCCGGAAGGCACGCGCCTTCCCATCAAGCTCGACTCCACTTCGAACGGCGAATTCGCGCCGGTGCCGTTATCGCCGGCCAACCTCGCCGCGAACAGCCTTGCCCACGAATTCGCCACCCGGAACTCAAAGAAACTTTCGATAAGTAAAAGACGATTCCTCGTTTCTGCCTGCGGGGCCGCGAGCACGCTGCTCGCCTTCAACAGCGCCAATGCCGCCGCCGGAAAGACCGGCGGCACCTTCGACATCCCGCGCGACGCCGCGCTCGAGCCGCAGCTCGCGCAGGCGGCGCTCGGCGGCAAGGGCGAGCTCATCTTCGACGTGCAGGGCCACTTCGTCGACCCGACCGGCGCCTGGGTGAAGAAGGCGTCGCCCGACGCGTTCAAGTGGTCGCCTAAGGCCGGTTGCGGGAAACCCCACCTGGACTGCCTGGGACCCGAGGAGTTCGTGAAGGACGTGTTCATGGACTCCGACACCGACCTGATGGTGCTGTCCTTCGTGCCTTCGACGCCAGAGGCCGAGCCGCTCACCATCCAGGCCGCCGATGCCGTGCGCCGCATCGTCGAGCGCATGCCGCGGCACCGCCTCCTCCTCCACGGCCGGGTCAATCCCAACCAGGCGGGCGACCTCGAGGGCATGGACGAGCTCGCGCAGCGCTGGAAGATCAGCGCCTGGAAGACCTACACCCAGTTCGGCCCCGGCGGCAAAGGCTACTTCCTGTCCGACGATATCGGCACTCGCTTCATCGAGAAAGCGCGCGCGCTCGGTGTCAAGGTGATCTGCGTGCACAAGGGCCTGCCCTTCGGCAGCCGCTCCTACGAGCACAGCCAGTGCAGCGACATCGGCGTCGTGGCGAAGCGCTTCCCCGACGTCAACTTCCTCATCTATCACTCGGGATTCGTGTCGAGCGTCAAGGAGCAGCCGTACGACCACGGCACGAAGCGGGACGGCATCGACACGCTTATTCGCTCTTTAGTTGAAAATAAAATTTCCCCAAACAGTAATGT
>DASQGB010000178.1:0-1706 GCA_035632815.1 Burkholderiales bacterium
GAGATCATCTCCGAGAGCGCCTCCGAGCTCGGCGGCTACAAGGAGGTCATCGCGCGCATAGTCGGCCAGGGCGCGTATTCGCGTCTGAAGTTCGAGTCCGGCGGGCACCGCGTGCAGCGGGTGCCGGAGACGGAGGCCCAGGGACGCATTCACACCTCCGCCTGCACCGTAGCCGTGCTGCCCGAGGCCGACGCCGTGAACGAGGTGGTGCTGAACCCGGCCGAGCTGCGCATCGATACCTTTCGTGCCTCGGGCGCCGGCGGCCAGCACGTCAACAAGACCGAGTCCGCCATCCGCGTCACCCACCTGCCGACCGGCATCGTGGTCGAGTGTCAGGACTCGCGCTCGCAGCACAAGAACCGCGAGAAAGCGCTCGGCGTGCTGGCGGCCCGAATCCGCGACAAGCAACTGCGCGAGCGGCAGGCGAAGACCGCCTCGACGCGCAAGTCGCTGATCGGTTCGGGCGATCGCTCCGAGCGCATCCGCACCTACAACTTCCCGCAGGGCCGGGTCACCGACCACCGCATCAACCTCACGCTCTACAAGATCGACCGCATCATGGACGGCGAGCTCGACGACATCATCGAGGCGCTCTCGGCCGAGCACCAGACCGAGCAGCTCTCCGCGCTCGCCGAAGAAGCGGCTTGACCGTCGCGCAAGCGCTGCGCGACGGCGGCGCCGATGCCCGCCTGCTGCTCGCCGCAGCCAGCGGCTTCTCCCAGGCGAGCCTGGTGGCATATCCCGAGGTCGAGCTGCCTTTGGAGGTGGAAGAGAAATTCCGCCAGTTCCTCTCCCGCAGAGAAAACGGCGAGCCGGCGGCCTACATCCTCGGCCGCAAGGAGTTCTACGGCCTGGAGCTGGCGGTCAATCCCGCGGTGCTGATTCCGCGGCCCGAGACCGAGCTGCTGGTCGAGCTCGCCTTGCAGCGTGACTTTTCGTCGGTACTCGACCTCGGCACGGGATCTGGCGCGATCGCCCTCGCGATCAAGCGGCATCGCCCGCAGGCGCGGGTGGTTGCGGTGGAAGCGAGCGCGGCAGCGCTCGAGGTGGCCAAACGAAATTGCGTGCGCCTGGGCCTCGACATCGAGTTGCGCCATGGGCGCTGGTTCGAGCCCCTGACGGGCGAGCGCTTCGACCTGGTCGTGTCGAACCCGCCCTACGTCGCCGCCGGCGATCCGCACCTCGCGGCGCTCGGATTCGAGCCGGCGGCGGCGCTGGTTTCGGGCGCCGACGGCCTTGATGACATCCGCCAGATCGCGCGCGGAGCGCGCCGCCACCTGCGGCCCGGAGCCTCGCTGCTTGTCGAGCACGGCCAAGGACAGGACGCGCCGGTACGGCGGTTGCTGATCGAAGGGGGCCTTGATTCGGTCGCCACCTGGCCCGATCTGGCCGGAATACCCCGCGTTACGGGCGGAAAAGGCTAAAATCTCGCTATGGATATCAAAGACAAGATCCGGCAGCAGGTGGCAGCAAATCCGGTCGTGCTCTACATGAAAGGCACGCCGCAGGTCCCGCAGTGCGGCTTCTCGGCGCTCGCGGTCCAGGTGCTGAACGCCTGCGGCGTGCGGGATTTTTGCACCGTGAACGTGCTCGCCGAGGCCGACGTGCGCCAGGGCATCAAGGAGTACGCCAACTGGCCGACCGTCCCGCAGCTCTACGTCAACGGCGAGTTCGTCGGCGGCTCGGACATCATGCGGGAGATGTAT
>DASQGB010000179.1:0-3101 GCA_035632815.1 Burkholderiales bacterium
AGGGCGAGGTCGAGCGCGTCGCCCGCGTGCACCGCGATCTCGCGCGCGCCGCGGGAATCGAGAGCAGCAAGCCCAAGCCCTAACCGGAATACGCCACCGCGGCGGCTGTTGGCCCGGTATGACAGCGCGCGCGTTGATTTCCCTACCCATTTTTCTCATTGCGGCTTGCGCGGGCATGGGCGCCGACGCATGCCGCAGCGCCAACTGGTATGAACTGGGCTTCCGCGACGCCATTTTCGGAATCCGGCCTCAGGATGCGACCTACGCCACCCAATGCGAGCGCATCGACCTCGCGCAGTACTCCCAGGGCTGGCGCGAGGGGAACTGGGAATTCGAGCGGCGCAAGACCAGCTCGGGTGCGGACTAGGGGCACGCGCTGACGCGCTAGAGGGCCCCCTCGGCCGCGAGCGTGTCGATCTCCCGCCCGGCATATCCCAACTCGGAAAGAATCGCCCGGGTGTGCTCCCCGAGCGCCGGGATCGCTTCCATTCGCGGCTCGAAGCCCGACAGATTGAACGGCGGCTTGAGCGCGTCGATCTCGCCTCCCGGGGAGTCGACTTTCGCCCAGCGCCCGCGCGCGGCAAGCTGGGGGTGGCGCCAGAATTCTTCCATGCTGTTGAGGCGCGCGTTCGCGATGTCGGCGGCTTCGAGCCTCTCATCGACCTGAGCCGCGGAGAGCGTAGAAAACACATTCTCGATTTCCTGGTGCATCGCGTCGCGGTTCAGCATCCGTGCGGGGGCGGACGCGAACCGCCGATCCGTCACCAAGTCCTTCTTTCTCAGTACCACCTCGCAGAACCGGTCGAACTCGCGCTCGTTCTGGACGCTGAGGAATATCGTGGCGCCGTCGCGCGCGCGGAATGGCCCGTAGGGAACGATGGTGGCGTGATGGGCGCCGGAGCGCGGCGGCGGCGTACCGCCGTAGGCCGAGAAGTACGCCGGGAAGCCCATCCATTCGCCAAGCGCCTCGAACATCGTGATATCCAGGGTGGCGCCCTCGCCGCTGCGCTCGCGCCGCAGAAGAGCCGCGAGGATGGCTGAGAAGGCATACATGCCGGCGGCGATGTCGGCGACCGGGATGCCGGCCTTGGACGGCGTCTCTTCGGTCCCGGTGACCGCGAGCATGCCTGCTTCGCATTGCACGAGGAGGTCGTACGCTTTCTTTTCCGCGTACGGGCCCGCCGGGCCGTAGCCCGAGATGCCGCACCAGACCAGGCGCGGATGCCTCGCGCGCAGCTCGGCAGAGCCCAGGCCGAGCCGCTGCGCGGCGCCCGGCGCCAGGTTCTGCACGAAAACGTCGGCCTTCTCGACAAGGCGGCGCAAGACCTCCCTCGCCGCCGCATGCTTCACGTCGAGCGATAGGCTTTCCTTGGAGCGATTGGTCCACACGAAATGCGACGACAGTCCCGCAACCGTGCGGTCATAGCTGCGCGCCGGGTCGCCGGTCCCCGGGCGCTCGATCTTGATGACGCGCGCGCCCAGCTCGGCGAGCTGGCGCGTCGCGAACGGTCCGGCGATGACCTGCTCGAGCGCAACCACGGTGATCCCGTCGAGCGGCCTCATCGGAACGTCGGTCACGAGACGATTCTAGTAGTCCTAACGGACTACGCCCGCTGCCTTGAAAACCCGCGGCGGAAGTAGCATCATCTTGACCTGTGTAGAGCGCAATCTACACACGATCGGCAGGCGGCCGTCACGCTGTTAGCAGCCCCGTCCGAGAGACCCACGGATCCAACGCGGGTCCACGGTAGGGCCAAACAAAGTGTAGTCGCTGCCTGATCGCCGTTTGAGAGGAAATACCGGAGGGGCACGGTCTAGCGGTCGTGCCCTTCTTTTTTTGTTCCGCTCAGATGCCATTGTCTCCGAGCGCGCAGCGCCGCGCTATCGCCGCACCCAGTGTCATATTGTCGCGGTTTCCCGAACGCACTGGACGCCATTCGACGTCGCGCTTCGGCGTCAGGTAGTCGCTGCAGCCGCGGCGCGGCTCAGTCGACGGTCACGCCCGCGCGCTTTACCACCGGGCCCCATTTGTCGATCTCGGCTTTCACGTAGGCGCGAAAGTGCTCGGGCGTGCCCTGAAACAGATCGGCACCACGCTCTTGCATCCGATCGCGGACGTCGGTCGACTGTGTGGCGCGGTTGAGGGCTTGATTGACTTTGTCCACCACCTCGCGCGGCGTCTTCGCTGGCGCCGCGAGCCCGAACCAGGCGGTCACCTCGTAGCCTTTGAGCCCCATCTCGTCGAGCGTGGGCAGGTCCGGCAGCGCCTTGCTGCGCGTGCGGCTCGTGACCGCGAGCGCGCGCACCTTGCCGGACTTGATGTGCGGCACTTGGGGCGGCAGGTTGTCGAACATGAGCTGGGTCTCGTTGGCGAGCATCGCGGCCTGGGCGGGACCACTGCCACGGAACGGGATGTGCACGATGAAGGTGCCGGTCATGCTCTTGAACAGCTCCATGGACATCTGCGGCGAGGTGCCGTAACCCGGCGAGGCGTAATTGAGCTTGCCCGGGTTCGCCTTCAGGTGCGCGACCAGCTCGGGTACCGATTTTGCCGGAAGCGACGGATGCACGACCAGCACGTTGGGGACCGTGCCGTACAATCCGACGAACGCAAAATCGTCGAGCGTGTTGTAGTTCAGCTTTGCATAGATATGCGGGCTGATGCCGAACGAAGGGTTCGCCATCACCAGGGTGTAGCCGTCCGGGGTTGCGCGCGCTACCGCCTCGGCGCCGACGTTACCGCCCGCGCCGGAGCGGTTCTCTACCAGCACCGTTTGTCCAAGCTCGGTCCCCAGTCTGGGGGCGAGGACGCGCGCGACGATGTCGATCAGGCCGCCAGGCGGGTAGGGCACGACGATGCTGACGGGACGCGCAGGATAGGCCTGTGCCCAGGCGAGCACGGGCACGAGCAGCGCAGCGGCAAGCAGGGCGCGAGCGAGTTTCATCTCATCCTCCTCCTAGAAAGGAGTTTATCAGTCGACCTTGGCGCCGGACTCCTTGACGATCTTGCCGAGCCGCGGAATCTCGGCGCGCATGAACGCGCTGAGCTCATCGGGCGCCATGCCGCCGGCGTCCAGGCCGAGGTCCTGCAGCCTCTTCGC
>DASQGB010000180.1:0-2162 GCA_035632815.1 Burkholderiales bacterium
CAGGCCCTGCTCGGCGGTCTTCATGCGCTTCGAGCCCTCGAAGGTGAACGGCTTGGTGACCACCGCCACCGTGAGGATGCCGAGCCCGCGCGCCACCTCGGCGATGACCGGTGCGGCGCCGGTGCCGGTGCCGCCGCCCATTCCGGCAGTGATGAATACCATGTGCGCGCCTGCCACCGCCTCCTCGATCCGGTCGCGGTCGGCAAGCGCGACGGCGCGCGCTTCCTCGGGCTTCGCGCCCGAGCCAAGCCCGCTCGAGCCGAGCTGGATCTGGTTGCGGGCCTTGTTGCGCGACAGAACCTGCGCGTCGGTGTTGACGGCGATGAACTCCACGCCCTCGACGCCTTGCTCGATCATGTGGTTGACGGCGTTGCCGCCCGCGCCGCCGACCCCGATCACCTTGATGATCGGCCCCGTTACCTGGCTGTCTACGATCTCGAACATATTGTGTCTCCCTTGCCTGTTGGAACGTCAAAAATTGCGCTGAAACCACTCCCGCATGCGCGCCAGCACCGCCCTCACCGAGCCGCTCTGGCGCGAAAGCTTTCCGTGCTGCACCTGCGATCTGCCCTCCAGCAAAAGCCCCACCGCGGTGGCGTAGCGCGGCGTGCGCACCACTTCGGCGAGCCCCCCCGAATACCGCGGCACGCCCACGCGCACCGGCATGTGGAAGATCTCCTCGCCGAGCTCGACCATCCCCTGCATCACCGATGAGCCTCCGGTAAGAACGACGCCGCTCGAGAGCAACTCCTCGAATCCGGACTCGCGCAGAACCTGTTGCACGAGCGAAAATAGCTCCTCAACGCGCGGCTCGATCACCTCTGCGAGCGTCTGGCGCGACATCGAGCGCAGCGCGCGCTCGCCGATCCCGGGCACGTCGATCATGGCGTTCGGGTCGGCCAGCTGGCGCAGCGCCACGCCGTGCCGCGTCTTGATGGCCTCTGCCTCCACCGTCGGCGTGCGCAGCGCCATGGCGATATCGTTGGTGATCTGGTCGCCGGCGATAGGGATCACCGCCGTATGGCGGATAGCGCCGTGCGTGAACAGCGCGATGTCAGTGGTGCCCCCGCCGATGTCCAGCAGGCAAACGCCGAGATCCTTTTCGTCCTCGGACAGCACCGCACGCGAGGAGGCGAGCGGCTGCAGGATCAGGTCGGCGACCTCGAGCCCGCAGCGACGCACGCACTTCACGATGTTCTGCGCCGCCGACACCGCTCCGGTGACGATGTGCACTTTGACCTCGAGTCTCACCCCGGACATCCCGATCGGCTCGCGCACGTCCTCCTGCCCGTCGATGATGAACTCCTGGCGCAGAACGTGGAGAATCTGCTGGTCGGTGGGAATGTTGACAGCGCGCGCGGTGTCGATCGCCCGGTCGACGTCGAGCGCGCTCACCTCGCGGTCCTTGATCGCCACCATGCCGGTCGAGTTGAAGCTGCGGATGTGGCTGCCGGCGATGCCGACGAAGGCCGAGGCGATCTTGCAATCGGCCATCAGCTCGGCCTCCTCGAGCGCGCGCTGGATCGCGCCCACGGTCGCCTCGATGTTGACCACCACGCCCTTCTTCAGGCCCTTGGACTCGTGCCCGCCCATGCCGAGGATCTCGAGCGCTCCGTCGGGCCGCAGCTCGGCGACCAGGCATGCCACCTTGGAGGTTCCTATGTCGAGGGCCACGATGAGGTTCTTGTTCTCCCTGGGCATCCCGGCTTCAGCCTTTGAGCTGCGGCACGCGCAGGGCGAAGCCGTTGGGATAGCGCAGGTCGATGTACTCGTGAGGCCGCACCGTTCGTTCCAGAGCGGGACGGTAGACAGCGACGAAGCGCCGCAGGCGCTCCTGCGCAGCGTCCGCATCGCGGCCGAGCATCAGATGCAGGCCGTTGCCCAGGCGCAGCTGCCAGGCGAGGCGAGGCGTGAGCACTACCCACTGCACGTCGGTACCCAGCGGCGCGAGGGCCTGCGAGAAGACGGCGTAGCGGCGCGCGACCTCCGACTCGGTGCCGGCGGGCGCCACGAAGACCGGCAGCGCGGCGTCGCTGCGCGCGGCGAAGCGCTCGCCGTAAGTGTTGATCAGCGCATCGTCGCCCCAGCGGGCGAGGGCGACATGCTCCTCCAGCGTGACTTCCAGGCGGTCGGGCCATACGCGCCGCACCCAGGCCCTGCGT
>DASQGB010000181.1:0-14401 GCA_035632815.1 Burkholderiales bacterium
CTTCCTTGCGTCGCCGGGATCGGTGATCCACTGGAAGCGCCACTCGTTGGCGTCGGTTTCCATGTTGATCAAGTCGCGCTCCTTGAGCCAGTGGTAGGGCCGCGCAAAATCGGCGACGTAGATCTGGATGTGGTGATTGTCATACGGCGGCAGCGGCGCCGCGGTCTCGGTGAAGTACAGGCGCTGGTTGCGGCCGACGCTGACGACGGCGCGGCTTGACGAGGTGCCCGACTCTACCCGGCTTGGGGCGCGCATAACGTCGTTGTAGAAGCGCGCGATGCCCTCGGCAGTGCCGGGCGGGACGTCGAAGTCCACGTAAACCATCCCGAGCTCGGTGCGGCCGAATTCGGGCGAGGGCGCATGGCAGCGCACGCGGTTGCCCCAGGGGCAGGTGGCCTCGATTGCGCCGTCCTTCTCGCTCCACGAGAACTTCGTCTGCGCCTCCGGCACGATACGCTTCATCTCGCTGCCGGCGTGCTCGAGCCGCTTCTTCAGCTCGTCGAGGCTCGGCATCACGAAGCCTGCGGTGCCGCGCAGCACCTCCGGCTTTGGCTTCGCCCCGCGGCTCGGCAGGTGGACCTGGGTGCGGCCGAAGTTCACCCACATGTTCTCCATCCCGGTGAAGAGGTACGGGTCGCGCGTGCCGCCAAGGCCGACGACGTAGAACAGCGTCGCGAGGCGCTGGTCGCCGATGACGACATTGAAGTGCTCGAGGTGGACGATGTTGCCCACGACCTGGGCGTCGCGGTCGTACTGCTTGGCCTTGATCTGGTCGGGAGCGTTCATGGCGCTAGTCTAATCCCCACACGCGTTTCGCAAAATCGGGGTAGTCCGTGGCGATCGCCCTGGCTACCGGACCGCGCAGCAGCGCCAGGTCCTCGGCCGTGGGAGGGGGAGTGAGCGGCACAACCGCGGGCTCGTCATAGTCGAAGCCCGTCTCGGCGCGTATGTCCTGGTCTTCATGCATGCTCTCCAGAAGCCAGCGGCGCCGCTGCTTCTGCCATGAGAACAGCGCCTTGCCGGTGAGCAGCGCCGCGGGCCCGCCCGGGCGCGCCACTTCGGGGGGGCTCCAGCCGGGCGCAGACACGAACTCCACCTTCGGCACCAGGACGCGCTTGGAATGCTCCTCGCGGAACAAAATGGTTTTCTTTGAAGAAAAATACATGAAAGCCGAACCGAATGATCCCGGGAAGCGACGCCCCTCGGCGCGCACCAGGTTGATGTTGGCCTCGCCGTCGATCTGCGCGCCGCCGAGGAAGAAGACATCGATGCGCCCCTGCCCGGCGAGATCGAACAGCTCGCGCGAGCCCTCGGTGAAGGGGTTGCCTTTCCTCTTGTGCAGGAACGAAAGCCGCAGCGACGGAATCTTCTGCCGCAGGAACACCGCGCCGCTGGCCGGGATTGGCGAGGCCGCGCCGACCGCCACGTGACGCGCGTCGCCGATCAGGCGGGCGACTACGCAGGCAAGGAGTTCTTCTCTGGAGTGCACACGAACTCGTCGAGATAGCGCTTGAAGCCCTCGCGCGTCTTGGCCGCGCGCGCGTACAGCGCGAGGTGCGCATCGTCGATGTCATAGAGACCGGCGACGCCGAGCGGCCACGCGCCGCGCTTCGCCTGCGCCGCCGCGGTGACGTAGGTCGCCGAGATCACGCCCGGCGCGAGCAGCTCGTCCTCGAGCATGTCACCGGGTTTTAATTCTTCGTAAGTCACGAAAGTCTGTCTTGCCGCGTGAGCGATGGTTGCGAGCTCGCGCCGCCGCCCGACCCACACGTTGCCCGCCTCGTCCGCCCAGCGCGCGTGGAACAGCGCAATGTCGGGCGCGATTGCGGGCACCAGCAGAATGGGGTCTTTTTCCCCGGAGAAGGGGTTCTGGCTTACCTGCCATTCCTTGCGCAAGGCAATCAGATCAGAGCCGATCACGCCGCGCAGCGGCATGAACGGTACGCCCTTCTCGGCCGCCTGCAGCGCGGTGTGGATCGCCGGGCAGGTGGCGTCGCGTACCACGATCTCGCCGCTTTCAGCCGCCGCGGTGAAGCGCGGCGCGAGCCCCGCCTCGCCCAGCGACACCGCGCTGGTTTCCACCTCCGCGACGCAGCCGGCGCCGATCAGCAGATCGGCGCACAGGCCGAGGACCGGTACGCCGAGGAGCCTGAGATTTTTTCTTTTTTGAACGATAAGAGCACGCACGAGCGCCATCGCCGGCAGCGAATAGTCGGGCGGGAGGGCGAGCAGCGCGCCATCGGGGATGCGTGCAGCGAGCTCTTCGAGCTCGATCATCCCGTGCCACCGACGGTCAGCCCTTCGATCTTGAGCGTCGGCTGTCCGACGCCGACCGGCACGCTCTGCCCTTCCTTGCCGCAGGTGCCGATGCCCGAATCGAGCTCGAGGTCGTTGCCGATCATCGTCACGCGGGTGAGCGCGTCGGGACCATTGCCGATCAGGCTCGCGCCCTTCACCGGGCGAGTCACCTTGCCGTCCTCGATCAGGTACGCCTCGGCGGCGGAAAACACGAACTTGCCGTTGGTGATGTCGACCTGGCCGCCGCCGAAGTTGGTGGCGTAAAGGCCCTTCTTCACGCTGGCGATGATCTCCGCCGCATCGTGCGCGCCGGCGAGCATGTAGGTATTGGTCATGCGCGGCAGCGTCAAGTGCGCGAACGATTCGCGCCGGCCGTTGCCGGTGAGCGGCATCTTCATGAGCCGCGCGTTGAGGCTGTCCTGGAGGAAGCCGCGCAAGACTCCGTCCTCGATCAGCACCGTGCGCTGCGTCGGGTTGCCCTCGTCGTCGACGGTGAGCGAGCCGCGCCGGCCTGGCAGCGTGCCGTCGTCCACCACCGTCACGCCCGGGGAAGCAACGCGCTGGCCGATGCGGCCGCAGAAGGCCGAGCTGCCCTTGCGGTTGAAGTCGCCTTCGAGGCCGTGGCCCACCGCCTCGTGCAGCAGCACGCCCGGCCAGCCGGGCCCCAGCACCACCGTCATGGTCCCGGCAGGCGCCGCCTGCGCCTCCAGGTTGACGAGCGCCTGCGATACCGCCTGGCGCGCGTACTTGTCGAGCACCGCATCGGTGAAATGCGAATAATCGGTGCGGCCGCCGCCGCCCGCGGAGCCGGTTTCGCGCCGCCCGTCCTGCTCGGCGATCACCTGCACCGAGAGCCGCACCAGCGGGCGCACGTCGGCGGCGATGGCGCCGTCGGCGCGCGCGATCAGCACGACTTCGTATTCGCCGCCGAGGCTCGCCATCACCTGGCTGACGCGCGCGTCGAGCGAGCGGCATTTGCGCTCCAGCTTCTCCAGCAGCGCCACCTTCGCTTCCGAGGGCAAGGATGCGATCGGATCGACCGCGCCATACAGCGGCACTGGAACGCTTCTCGGTCTCACTTTGGTTTTTCTCGATTGACCTGCAGAAGCAATCGCGCGCGTCGCCTTGGCGGCGTCCTGCAGCGCGTTGTAGCTGATCTCGTCGGAATAGGCGAACGCGGTCTTCTCGCCCGACACCGCGCGCACGCCGACGCCCTGTTCGATGTTGAAGCTGCCCGACTTGACGATGCCCTCCTCCAGGCTCCAGCCCTCGTAGCGCGAGTACTGGAAATAGAGGTCCGCGTAATCGATCTTGCGGGCGCCGAGGGCGCCGAAGACGCGCTCGAGCTTGCCGGCCTCGAGGTCGAAGGGTGAAAGAAGAGTCGACTTCGCTGTTTCCAGAATCACTGCAATCTCCTGTTGGAAAGCGCCGGCAGGGAACGGCGCACTTCGGCTACGCGCGCGGTGTCGAGCTCGGCGAGCACGATGCCCTCTCCCTCGGGCCGCAGGCCGAGGACCTCGCCCCAGGGATCGATGATCATGGTATGGCCGTGCGTGCGTCTACCGCTCGCATGCAGCCCGCCCTGGGCGGGCGCGATCACATAGGCCTGATTCTCAATTGCGCGCGCGCGGAGCAGCGTATCCCAGTGTGCCGCACCGGTAGGCGCGGTGAAGGCCGAAGGCACGAACAGGGCGTCATACTCCCCCAAGCTGCGATACAGCTCGGGAAAGCGCAGGTCATAGCAGATCGACAGCGCGAGGCGGCCGAAGGGGCTGTCGAGCGCCACCGCGCGCTCGCCCGGCTCGAGGGTGCGCGATTCGTCGTAGCGCTCGTCGCCGCCGCCGTCGAAGCGGAATAGATGCATCTTGTCGTAGCGCGCAACGCGCTTGCCGGCAGCATCGAAGACCAGGCAGGCGCTGCGGATGCGCGCCTCATCGCGGCACCATAGCGGAGCGGTGCCGCCCACGATCCAGATCCCGTGCTTTCTTGCGTTTTCGGAAAGAAAATCCTGGATCGGGCCCGCACCGTCGCGCTCACGCACGCGCACCTTGTCGCCCTCGTGCCGGCCGATGAGATAGAAGTTCTCCGGCAACGCGACCAGGCGCGCACCCGCCGCCGCTGCAGCGGCGATCAACCGGTCGGCTGCCACTAGATTGGCGCTTACCTCGGGCACCGAAACCATCTGCACCGCCGCGACCCTGGCCTTGCTCACGGGCTTACGACATCGGAGGTCGGCGGGGCGCCGATCTTGACGACCTTCGGATCGCTCCAGCTCCCGGTCACGGAATAGTCGAAAGCGAAGATCTGCCCCAATGGGTTCTTCAGCACCCGCTGGGCGAGCGCCGCGGCGACGCCCGCCACCGGGTTGATGATCGCAACCGCGGTCGAGGCGCTGTCGCCCAGGCTCGGCACGATGCGCACGCGTAGGTCCTGCGTCTCGAGCTCGAGGTCGACCTGGCCGGACATCTCCACCTCGGCGGAGGAGCCGCGCATGCGGAACTCCTTGAGCGCCATGACGCCGCCCTCGACATGCGCCGAGGAAGCGATGCGGTCGAACCGGAACCCCTTGGAAAAGACGTCGCGGAAGTCGAGCGCGATGCGCCGCGGCAACGCCTGCAGGCTCATCAGCGAGATCAGCTTGCCGATCCCCGGCTCGATCTCGAGGAACTGTCCGGTGTCGGCGCGCAGCTGCAGATCGCCGGAGAGTGTGGGGTAATCGAGCCCGCCGGGATTGCCATCCCAGGCGAGCGACCCCGTGAGGCGCGCCTTACCGCCCTTGACCAGGCCGGGATGACCGGCGCGCTCGAGAAACTGGCCGGCATCGTTCGTGTCCAGCTCGAAATTCAGCGTGCTGCGCGACGGCGCCCCGCCGCGCCACGCGCCGCGCCCCTTGAACGAAGAGTCGCTGTTGTCCATGGCGATGCGTTCAATGAGCCATTCGTCGCCGGCCCGTTGCGCCGCGAGCTCGACGCGTCCGAGCTCCGTGCCGCGATAGCTGAAGCGCTCGGCAATGAAGTCGACCCCAGGCAGCTCCGCCGGCTGGAGCGGCGCGCGCGGCGTCGCTGCGGGGGAGTCCGGCGGCACAGTGAAATGCGCGAGACGCGCGCGCAGCCGGCCCCCATGTTCACTGCGGAAGGCAAGCTCGCCGGCGAGCTCATCGGCGCTCACATTGGCGGTCCAGGCGGCGGCGCCGCTGTTCGCTTTCAGCGCCAGATTGCGTACCCGCTTGCCAAAGACATCCAGTGAGCCGATGCGCAGGTCGACCACGGCCGCCGACGCCGCGCCCTCGCCGCGCGGTAACAGCGGCATCCAGCGGTCGGCGTCGAGCGTCGCGAGCGAGCCGCGAACCACAGTGCCGGGGCGCTCGGGCAGCCGGACAGCCTGCCCGGCTGCGGGGGACAGCACGATGGCGGTGCGCTGCGGTGTCATCGCTTCGTCCTGCTTGCGGCGAGCCATAACGATGGCCGCGATGCGGCCGAGTGAGACAGAGATGCGGTCGCTGGCGCCGGCATCGCTGGTGGTGATTTCGAAGCGCAGCGGCAACGCGTCGCCCGGCGCCTTTTCCAGCGGCGCGGGCAGCGTGCTGCCCACGCCGCGCAGCGAAGATGCGATGGCGACCCGCATCAGGCCGTCTCGCACATTGACGGCAGCGGTATAAGGAGCGGACCCGCTCAGATGCCGGGCCCAGGGATGATCGAAGTGGGCGCTGGTCCCGGCGACCGTGGCCTCGCCACCTGCCAGCAACTCGATGTCTCCGCCTGGCCGCGAGCCGCCGGCGATCGCGACACCGCCGCCGAACAGCGTGCCCTGCACGTCGTGAACCGTGAAACCGGACTCGCTGAAGGCGATTTTCCCTCCCGCGCGCTCGATCGGCGGCAGTTGCGGATGCAAGGTAAGGTCGTTTTCCGCGAGCTCGTACTCGCCCGCCACCTTGCTGGAAGCGAGATTGGCGAGCGGCAGCTCCAGCTTCAGCCGCAGCTGCCCGGCGCCCGAAGCGCTCATCGACGAGGTCAATCCCCCGGTCCTGCGCCGCAGCGGCGACTCGTCGATGAACTTGAGGAACTCGCGAGTCGGGCCGTCGGCCTGGCCCGCGATCAGCACACGCCGGTCGGAGGCGATGCTCGGAATGCCGATCCGCACGTTGGCTAGGCGCGCGCCAAGTATCGTGCCGCTGCGTGCGGTGATCTCCATGCGGTCGCGCTCGAAGCGCAGGTCGCAGTCGATGTCGGAAATGCGCGGCCAGCCGCTGGCATAATCCAGCACGCCCTTCTGGATGCGCGCGGCTACGAGGAGCTCCCCCTTCGCCGGGTCCCTGAACGGGAAATCACGCAAATCGCCGCGCAAGCGCAGCTTCACGTCGCTCGCGGCGCCGGCCAGGATGGCCGTCGCCAGCCAGTCGCGCGTCCACTGGCCCATGATGGTGCCCAGCGGAAGGTATTTCGCCGTGTGCCGGGCGTCGGCGCGCGCGAGGCTCGCGGACAGGTCGATGCTGCCCGGACCGGTGCCCGAATGCGTGTACGTGCCGTAGGCGCTGCCGCTCAAGTGCTCGTTGAAGAAGGTGATCGACGAGAGGCGCAGCAGCAGGCGGCGCTCGGCGTCGCGCTCCCAATCGACCTGGCCGTTGAGGGCTTCGAGGGCGATGCGCGGCTCGGGAAACACCCGCGGGAGGTCGATTTCCGCGTTGCGCGAGAGCAGGTACACGCGCCCTCGCGCTTCGCTCGCCTCGAGCTTCCCGCTGAGGCCAGCGAAACCCGGCGCGCTTCGCCAGCCGCGCATAGCGAGGTCGGAAAATCCTGCGCTCAGCGTGAAGCCTTGGGGATCCGCCAGCGCACCGTGCCAGTCGAATTTCGCCTCGGTCAGCCGGCCGCGCGGCTCGAGCTCGGCGAGCAGGCCGCGGGCATCGACCGGAAGAGGCAGCGACTCCGCGAGCTGCGTCAGCGGCCCGAGCTCGATGACTCGCGCGCCGACCGAGCCGCGCTCTGCAGCCCCCGGCGTCCAGGCGAGCTCGAAGTCGAGCGGCGGCATGGACGGGCCGCGCTCGGCAACCAGGGCGAGGCCGATGCCCGCGACCTCGTAGCGCTCGGGCAGGAGGCGCGCGTGCAGGCGTCCTTGCACCGACCTCAGCTCGAGCGGTGCGAGATCCTTGCCCAGGCGGGCGGCGACCTGTGCCAGCGCCACGTCGGCAGTCGCCTCGCGCAGGCGCCCGTCGTCGAATCGCGCCCAAAGGCGCACCGCGCCCTGCCCCTGCTGCAGGTCCACCGGATAATCGATCCAGTCGCGCCAGGCCGCGAGATCCGTATATCCGAGCAGCGCGTACGCGCGACCGCTCCACGTGCCATCAAACTCGCCCCGCAGGTCGATACCGGAGCCGAGCGTCGCCGGCGGCCGCGCAGTGATCCCGACCGAATGCCGCTCGCCCGAGCTGCGCAACCGCAGGTTGAGCGCCGACAGCGACAGCGGCGGCGCGCCGCGCTTCTCGTCGCGCCACTCGATCTCGGCGTTGCGGATCAGGATTCCGTCCTGGCCCAGCAGCCAGTCGGTGAAGCCGCCGTCGCCGCGCTCCCCGGAAAGTTTCATTCCCGCGACGTAGAGCGCGCCCGCCGCGTCGCGGCGCACCCAGAGCCGGGGACTGTCGATGACCAGCGAGTGCAGGCGCAGCTCGCGCTCGAGCAGCGAGCGCCACGAGACGATGTTCTCGACCGAGGGCAGGACCAGCGCCTCGCGCCCGGCAGCGTCGTAGATGCGCACGTCCGAGAGGCTGATGTGCGGCCGCAGCCCCTGCCAGCCGGCTTCGATGCGTCCGACCCGTACTTCGAGGCCGACGCCGCGCGAAATTGCAGCGACAATGTCGCCGCGGTAGCGCTCGATGTTGGGGAGAACCCAGTAGCGCAGCGCGAGCAGCGCCGCCGCGAGCGCGAAAAATGCGCACCACGCCAGGACTTCGATGATTCGTAGCGACCGCCTCACCCTTGGATTTTAATCTCTAAATGTC
This sequence comes from Burkholderiales bacterium, assembly GCA_035632815.1. GTDB lineage: Bacteria > Pseudomonadota > Gammaproteobacteria > Burkholderiales > SG8-39 > SCGC-AG-212-J23. The sequence goes on from DASQGB010000181.1 coordinate 8,291, forward strand.
GCAGCCCCCGGAACTGGCGCCTTCGCGCTACGCCCAGCGGATGCTCGGCGCGCATCCCGCGCTCGCCGCCGAACTCGTTGATCCGGTTCCCTTTACGCGCGAGGCGATGGCGCAGGCCCTGGAAGGCGCCGGCGCCGATGACGAAGCTGCGCTGAAGCGGCGGCTGCGCGAGCTGCGGCATCGCGTCCTGCTGCGTGTGATGGCACGCGACTTGTCGGGGCGCGCGGGACTTGACGAGGTCTGCGGCACCATGACCGACCTGGCGGAAGCCGAGCTTGCCGCTGCGCTCGCCTGGATCGGCGAGCCGCAGCTGGTCGTCGTCGGCATGGGCAAGCTCGGCGGCCGAGAGCTCAACGTGTCCTCCGATATCGACCTGGTGTTCCTGCATCCGGAGGGTACCGACGAGCAGGAGCGCTACGAGCGCGCCGGCCGCAGGCTGATTCGCCTCCTCGACGAGCTCACCGAGGACGGCTTCGCCTTCCGGGTCGACATGCGCCTGCGGCCCTACGGCGACGCGGGACCGATCGTCGCGAGCTTCGAGTTCCTCGAGCACTATTTCGTCACCCAGGGTCGCGAGTGGGAGCGCTACGCCTGGATCAAGGCGCGGCCGCTCACCGGCGCGCGCCACGACGAGCTCGCGAAAATCGTGCGGCCTTTCGTGTTCCGCAAGTACCTCGACTACGCCACCTTGGGCGCCATGCGCGGCCTGCATGCCGAGGTGCGCCGCGAGGTGGCGCGGCGCGAGCTCGCCGGCCATGTGAAGCTGGGCCCCGGGGGGATTCGCGAGATCGAATTCGTCGCCCAGGCCCTGCAGCTCGTCCGCGGCGGGCGCGACCCGGCGCTGAGCGTGAGGCCCACGCTGCAGGTCCTGGATGAGCTCGCCAGGAAAGGTCTCCTTCCCGCAGCTGCGGCGCAGGAGCTCGCCGCGGCCTACGCGTTCCTGCGCCGGGTCGAGCACCGCCTGCAGTACCTCGACGACGCGCAGCGCCACGAGCTGCCGCAGGAGGACGAGGACCGCGGCCGGCTTGCCCGCATGAGCGGTTTCGCTTCCTGGGACGAGTTCGCGCGCGCGCTCGCCCCGGTGCGCGAGTCGGTTTCGCGCCATTTCGAGGCGGTGTTCGCGGAGCGCGAACCCTCGCTCGAAGACTGGCCCGACCATCCGCGGGCGGCGGCGTTGCGCGCGAGCCAGCGCTACGCGCTGCTGCCGGCGGATTCCCGGCGCAGGCTCGATGCCCTCGTGCCGGCGCTGGCACGGGCCGCCGCCGCGACACCGGATGCGCACGCGACGCTCGCGCGCGGCATCGATCTGGTGGAGGCGATTGCGAGCCGCGCCGCCTACCTCGCGCTGCTGGCCGAAAATCCGCAGGCGCTGGAGCGGGTCGCCCGCCTGATCGGCGCTTCGAGTTGGGCGGCGGAGTTCGTCACCCGCCACCCGCTGCTGCTAGACGAGCTGCTGGACGACCGGCTGCTGTACGCGCTGCCCGACCTGCCGGCATTCGGGCGGCAGCTACGCGCACAGCTCGCCGCGCACGCCGGCGACACCGAGCAGCGCATGAACCTGCTGCGGGAAATGCACCAGGCTCAGGTGTTCCGGCTGCTCGCGCAGGACCTGGCCGGCCTTCTGACGGTCGAGCGGCTCGCCGATCACCTGTCGGCGCTCGCCGATCTGGTCCTCGAAGCCACCGTGGAATGCGCCTGGACTGAGCTGCCGCGCAAGCACCGGCAAGATGCGCCCCGCTTCGCCGTCGTTGCCTATGGCAAGCTCGGCGGCAAAGAGCTCGGTTATGCCTCGGACCTCGACCTCATTTTCATCTACGACGATCCGCACGAGCAGGCGTCCGAAGTCTATGCGCGCCTTGCCCAACGCATCAACCACTGGCTCACCGCGCGCACCTCTTCGGGCGTACTGTTCGACACCGACCTGAGGCTGAGACCGAGCGGCACGTCGGGCCTGCTCGTGTCGGCGATGGATGCGTTCGAGCGCTACCAGGAGCGCGATGCCTGGGTCTGGGAGCACCAGGCGCTGAGTCGAGCGCGCTACTGCGCGGGCGATGCGACGGTGGGGGCGGCCTTCGAAGCGTTGCGCGAGAGGATTCTGAGGAGAGAGAGGGAAGTCTCAGCCTTGGCGCAGGAGATCGCCGGCATGCGCGACAGGATGCATGCCGCGCACCCGAACCGCAGCGGGCTGTTCGATCTCAAGCACGACGTCGGCGGGATGATCGACATCGAGTTCAGCGTCCAGTATCTCGTGCTGGCGCATGCTCATCGGCATGCTTCGCTGACGAAAAATCTGGGCAATATTGCGCTGCTGGGCATGGCCGGCGAGCTGGGGCTGATTCCCGGCGCCCTCGCCGGTCGCTGCCAGAATGCTTACCGGGAATTCCGGCGCCTGCAGCACGCGCTGCGGCTGAACGGCGCCAGGTACGCGCGGGTGGCCCCCGATCAGGTGCACAACCATGTCGCCGCGGTGCGCGAGCTGTGGACGATCACTCCTTCTGCAGCGCCTTGATGTCGGGCGAATCGGTGTCGAGCTCCCCGTTGCGCAGCTTCGCGCGCGAGGTCGCCGCCAGCCTCCGGTAGGTCCGCAGGTACTGCTCGAGCCGCTCGTCGTCGATCTCCTCGAGGTCGAGTAGCGCGTTGTGCGCCCCCTGCGTGGCGCGGATCAGCTCGTCGAGCTTGATCTGGATCGCGGCGGTGTCGCGGTTCTGCGTGTGCTGGATCAGGAACACCATCAGGAAGGTAACGATGGTAGTCGAGGTGTTGATCACCAGCTGCCAGGTATCGCTGTATCCGAAGATCGGCCCGGTCACCGCCCATAGCAGGACCAGCAGGAGCGCGGTGGCGAAAGTCGCCGGCCGGCCCGCAAGCAGGGCGAGGCGCCGAGAGAACACCGAAAACCTGAATCTGTTGTTCGCTGTCATTGCGATCTCCTTGAATACGCGGGCCGTTGGTTAGAATAGCAATTTAGACCCAGGGAGCTCCAAGCACATGCCGAAGGCAAAGGCAGCCGCTGCGCTTTCCATGGCGGACCGCGACGGCTGGATCTGGTACGACGGAAAGCTGGTGGAGTGGCGCTCCGCCACGACCCACGTCCTCACGCACTCGCTGCATTACGGGCTGGCGGTGTTCGAGGGCGTACGCGCGTACAAGACCGCGATCGGCACCGCGGTGTTCCGCCTGAAAGAGCACACCGATCGCCTGTTCAACTCGGCGCACATCTACATGATGAAGATCCCGTACAGCCGCGAGCGCCTGATCGAGGCGCAGCTCGAGGTGGTGCGCGCGAACAAGCACGACGCCTGCTACCTGCGGCCGATCGCGTTCTACGGCTCGGAGAAAATGGGCGTGTCGCCGGTCGGGGCGAAGGTGCATGTCGCGATCGCCGCCTGGCCCTGGGGCGCCTACCTCGGGCCCGACGCCCTCGCCAAGGGCATCCGCGTGAAGACCTCCTCCTACGCCCGCCACCACATCAACGTCACCATGGCGCGCGCGAAGATGTCGGGCACCTATCCGAACTCGGTGCTCGCCACGCTCGAGGCCACGCAGCACGGCTACGACGAGGGCCTGCTGCTGGACGTCGACGGCTTTGTCGCGGAAGGCGCGGGCGAGAACATCTTTATGGTGAAGGACGGCATGCTCTGGGAGCCCGAGCTCACCTCCGCGCTCACCGGCATCACGCGCTCCTCCGTGATCGAGCTTGCCAGGGAGCTCGGCTACTCGGTCGGCGCCAAGCGCCTGACGCGCGACGACATCTACATCGCCGACGAGTGCTTCTTCACCGGCACCGCCGCCGAGGTGACGCCGATCCGCGAGCTCGACGGGCGCACGATCGGCGAGGGCAAGGCCGGGCCGGTCACCAAGGCGATCCAGAAAGCGTTTTTCGACGTCGTCACCGGAAAGGACAAGAAGCGCCACAAATGGCTGACCCCCGTCAAATCGAAGTAACGGAGAAGGACCTGCCGCTGCACTGCCCGCTTCCGGGTGCGCAGCTGTGGGCCAGCCATCCGCTGGTATTCCTCGACGTGGCGCACGAAGGCCAGGCGCTGTGTCCTTACTGCGGGACGAAGTACGTTTACAAAGGGGCGCCCGTGGGGGGGCACTGAGGGCACAGCCCGTGCCCCGCATCCTTGTGGTGGCACCGAACTGGATCGGCGACGCGCTGATGGCACAGCCGCTGCTCGCGCGGCTGCACGAGAAGGTACCCGGCGCCGAGCTCGACATGATCGCGCCCGAATGGGTGGCGGCAGTGGCGCGGCGCATGCCGGAGATCCGCCAGGTCATCAGCGCGCCGTTGCGGCATGGCGCGCTGCAGCTGCGCGAGCGCTGGACGCTCGGCCGCGCCCTCCGGCAACGCCGCTACGACCGCGCGATCGTGCTGCCGAACAGCTGGAAGTCCGCGCTGGTGCCGTTCTTTGCCGGCATTCCCGTGCGCAGCGGCTACGTCGGCGAATCGCGCTACGGCCTGCTGAACCTGCTCCACCGCAGCGAGACCGCCCCGATGCGGCTGCATTACGCGCGCCTCGCCGAGGCACCCGGCACGGACCCCGCGCAACCTTTGCCGCAGCCGCGCCTGCGCGCCGATCCGGCCGCGGGTGCCGCCGCCGCCCGGCGACACGGCATCCGCAGCCCTTACGCCGTGCTGTGCCCCGGTGCTGAGTACGGGCCGGCCAAGCGCTGGCCGTATTTCAGGGAGCTCGCGCAGCGCGTCGACATCGAAGTCGTGCTTCTGGGCTCCCCGAAGGATGCCGAGGCCGCCCACGGCATACCGGGAAAGAACCTGATCGGCAAGACCACGCTCGACGAGGCCATCGACCTCGTCGCGGGCGCGGCATTCGTAGTCAGCAACGACTCGGGCCTGATGCACGTCGCCGCGGCGCTCGAACGCCCGCAGGTGGCGCTGTTCGGGTCGTCGAGCCCGCGGCACACCCCGCCACAGTCGCCGGCCGCGCGCGTGCTGTGGCTGGGCATCGAGTGCAGCCCCTGCTTCCAGCGCGAATGCCCGCTTGGACATTTCCGCTGCATGCGCGATATTCCGGTGGAACGGGTCCTTTCAGAGCTCCATTCGTTGTGACCGGACGGATCTTCCCTACTGCGCAGGACGCCGAGAACGCTTTCTACGAGGCCCTCGAGCGCTGCGACCTCGAGGGCATGATGGCGGTGTGGGCCGAGGACGAGGACATCATCTGCGTGCATCCCGCCGGGCCGCGCCTCACCGGCCAGGACCAGGTGCGCGAGAGCTGGTCGCGGATGTTCGCCGGCGGGCCGGGCCCGCGCGTGCAGATCAGCGACCAGGTGGCGGTCACCGGCATGATGCTCGCCGTGCACAGCGTGCACGAGAACTTCACGGTGCCCGGGGATGCGCGGCCGCGCGCGCCGGTGCTCGCCACCAATGTTTACCTGCGCACCGCGGCGGGCTGGCGCATGATCGTGCACCACGCCTCACCGGCGCCGGCGCAGCCGGAGCCGGCAGCGGCCGACCTTGCGCCGAAAACCCTGCATTGAGCGCGTACACCGCTCCCTGGTGGCTGCCGGGCGGCCACGCGCAGACCGTCTACCCGTCGCTGCGGCCGCCGCCCCGCGTGCCGCTGCGCCGCGAGCGCTGGGACACGCCCGACGGCGATTTTGTCGACGTCGATTTCTGCGGTGATCCGGGCGCCAAGACACAGCTCGTGCTGTTTCACGGGCTGGAGGGCGGGTCCGACAGCCACTATGCGCGCTCGATGGCGGCCCATGCGCTGAGCCGCGGCTGGCGCCTCGCCATTGCGCATTTCCGCGGGTGCTCGGGCGAGCTCAACCGCACGCGCCGCGCCTACCACTCGGGCGATAGCGAGGAAATCGACTGGGTACTGAAGCGCTTCGGCAGGCCGGTCCACGCCGTCGGCGTCTCGCTCGGCGGCAATGCGCTCTTGAAGTGGCTGGGCGAGCGCGGCGCCGAGGCTCGCGCGCTGGTGCGGCGCGCCGCCGCCGTATCGGCGCCGCTCGACCTCGGCGCCTCCGGCAACGCGCTCGACCGCGGCCTGAACCGCTTCGTGTATACGCGCCACTTCCTCTCCAGCCTGAAACCGAAGTCGCTCGCCAAGCTGGCGCTGTTTCCGGACCTGTACGATAAGG
>DASQGB010000182.1:0-10283 GCA_035632815.1 Burkholderiales bacterium
ATGGGCGGCGGCACCGGCACCGGCGCCGCACCGGTCATCGCCGAGGTGGCGCGCGGGCTCGGCATCCTCACGGTGGCGGTGGTCACCAAGCCGTTCACCTTCGAGGGCTCGAAGCGCATGAAGACCGCCGAGCAGGGCCTGGAGGCGCTCGGGTCGCACGTCGACTCGCTGATCGTGATCCTCAACGACAAGCTCGAGGAGGTGCTCGGCGAGGACGTGACGCAGGAAGACGCGTTTCGCGCCGCAGACGACGTGCTGAACAACGCGGTCGCGGGAATCGCGGAGATCATCAACCTCCCCGGGCTGGTGAACGTCGACTTCCAGGACGTGCGCACGGTGATGTCGGAGCAGGGGATGGCAATGATGGGATCGGCGATGGCCGGCGGCATCGACCGCGCGCGCATCGCCGCCGAGCAGGCGATTGCTTGCCCGCTGCTCGAAGGCGTCAACCTCGCGGGAGCGCGCGGCGTGCTGGTGAACATCACGGCCTCGCGCCCCAGCCTCAAGCTGCGCGAGACCAAGGAGGTGATGAACATCATCCGCACTTTCGCCGCAGAGGACGCCACCATCATCTACGGCGGGGTATACGACGACGCCCTCGCCGACAGTCTGCGGGTCACGGTGGTGGCGACCGGCCTGGGCATGGCGGCGTGCGCCAGGCAGCCCAAGCCGCAGCTAGTGGTCTCGCAAAAGACCGGCACCGACAATTTGCCGGGGCCCGGCAGCGTCGACTACACGCAGCTCGACTCGGTGCCGGCAGTGATCCGGCGCAACCGCGCCTCGACAGTGGAGGCCCTGCGGGAGAGCGGCGTGGACAAGTACGATATCCCGGCGTTCCTGCGCAAACAGGCCGACTGAAGCAAAAAAAGGCGCAGCACCCCGCTCCTTGCCGGGGGTGCTCCGCCTTGGCTTGATACAATCGCCGTTCTCCATGCTGCGTCAGCGCACTCTCAAATCCCTCATCAGCGCCTCCGGGGTCGGGCTGCATACCGGCCAGAAGGTGCGCTTGACGCTGCGTCCGGCGCCAACCGACGCCGGCATCGTGTTCCGGCGCGTCGACCTCGCCTCGCCGGTCGATATCCCGGCGCGCGCGGACTTGGTTGGAGAGACCCGCCTGTCCACCTGCCTGGTGCGCGACGGAGTGAAGGTTTACACCGTCGAGCACCTCATGTCGGCGCTCGCTGGTCTGGGCGTCGACAACGCCTACGTCGATCTCGATGCGCCCGAGGTGCCGATCATGGACGGCAGCGCCTCGCCGTTCGTGCTGCTGATCCAGCAGGCCGGCATCGTCGAGCAGGGGGCTGCCAAGCGCTTCCTGCGGGTCGCCCGCCGAGTCGAGGTGAATGACGGTGACAAGTGGGCGCGCCTCGAGCCGCATGACGGCTTCAAGCTCTCGTTTTCCATAGAGTTCCGGCACCCGGTGATCGAACGCTCGACGCAATCGGTGGCGCTGGACTTCGCCGAAACCTCGTACCTGAAGGAAATCGCGCGTGCACGCACGTTCGGCTTCATGCACGAGGTGGAAGATCTGCGGGAAAGCGGCCTCGCCCTCGGCGGCGGCCTGGACAACGCAGTGGTGCTCGACGAATACCGCGTGCTGAATGCCGAAGGCCTGCGCTTCGCAGACGAATTCATCCGGCACAAGCTGCTGGACGCCGTGGGGGATCTCTATATGCTCGGCAAGCCGCTGCTCGGGTCCTTCGCCGCCCACAAGTCTGGGCACGCCCTGAACAACCGGCTGCTGCGCGCCGCGCTCGCCGACCCGGCGGCCCTGGAAAGCGTCGTATTCGAGCGCGCCGAAGAAGCCCCTGCCGGCGTCACCCGCCTCGTCACACAACGCACTTAAGTGCTGCTGGTCCGGCTGATCGGGCTCGCGACCGCGGTCGCGCTCGGCATACTGCTCCTCACGTGGTTGATCACCGGACAGCGAGTCTGGCTGCGCCGGGCATGGCTCCTTTTTCGGGTGGCGCTGGTAATCATGGTGCTGGTCATGCTGCTGTTTTTCGCGGAGGCACTTTACCAGGGGGGGTAGGCGCCACAGCGCCCTGGCGCTCCAACAACGCCCGCAAGGCCTCGCGCGCGGGAGAGGCCTTCATTCCGTCATGCAGGGCGCGCAATGAATCGAGCGTAACTGTGGATAAAGTCACGCCTTTACGCGGTGCAGTAACCCTTTCGCGTGACGGGTTTGGTTGCACCCTTATAGAAACTGAATTAACCTGCAATCGCCCTTTTGACAGGTAGTCCGAGAGGGTGGGAGCGAGAAGCCGGAGCTTCGATGCCGCCGCGGCGTTAGCTGCAATTAGCGCCATCTCCCCGTCTCTGAAGTTGGCAACCCGGATCTGACGGGAAAGGTCCGGCGGCAAGAAGCCGTCAACTAGCACGGCGAGCGCGCGCAGGTCCCGCGCTTTCGCCACAAGCGGCTGCAGTTCGCTCTCGGCCGACAAGATTCGGTCGATTTTTTGGAGTCGCACGGGATCACGTACTCGGGAGGGAGTAGGTGCAGATTATCCTCATCTCAGACCGTCTGGCCAAGGCGAGATCGCTCAGCATTACGCTGCGCCATCTGGTCGGCAGCGCTTTTCTTGCGCTGCTGCTCCTGCTCGGCACTACGGCAGCGTTGTACTGGATGACGCTGCGCTACGCGCCCGACATCCGCGTACCGGCACTGCAGCGCCTGGTGCTGGTGGCGCAGGAAGCCGAAGCCGAGCGCGGTCGCACCTTCGTGCAGCAGAATCTGAACGCCATGGCGGTCAAGCTGGGCGAGATGCAGGCGCAGCTTACGCGCCTCGATGCCCTCGGCGAGCGGCTCTCGTCGGCGGCGGGCGTGCGCGATATCCGCTTCTCGGAGGCGCCAGGCATGGGCGGCGCCGCACCCACCCTGATGCCCCCGCAAAACCTGTCCCTCGCCGACTTCAGCGAGAAGCTGATGTCGCTTTCGCGCCAAGTCGAGACCCGCAACGACATGTTAGGCGTCCTCGAGGCGCAGCTCTTCGAGGAGGCCGTCAAAAAGAAGCGGTTGCCGACGATGAGACCGGTGGCCGGGCCGTTCAACGCCTCGGCCTTCGGCCGCCGCGTCGACCCGTTCACCGGACAGTGGGCGATGCACGAAGGCATCGATTTCCTTGCCGACCTGGGCTCGCCGATCGCGGCCGCGGCCGACGGGGTGGTGGTCTTCGCCGGCTTCCATCCGCAATACGGCTACGTGGTCGACATCGACCACGGCAATGACCTGGTGACGCGCTACGCGCACTCTTCCAAGCTGTTTGTGAAAGACGGCGACGTCGTGCAGCGTGGACGCAAGATTGCCGAGGTCGGCTCCACCGGCCGCTCCACCGGCCCGCACCTGCATTTCGAAGTGCGCTTCCGCGGCACCGCCCAGGACCCGTCCAAGTTCCTGGTGTCGAACAGCCAATCGGCGGCGCGGGCCAAGTAACCCGCTTTTCCGGATAAAATCACGGGTTTTTCAGGGGTTTGGACGGGCACCTGCCCGTCTGGGCCTCGCTCATGCTCGCCAAAATCCTCCACGTTCTGCGCAGGCTTCTAGAAATTCTCTTCGGTATTCCCGCGCGGCTGTTCGGCAGTCGCAACGAGCGCGTACTTAAGCAGTACTCGCGCACCGTCGAGAGCATCAACGCCCTTGAGCCGCAGCTCGCCCGGCTCTCGGACGCGGAGCTGCGCGCCAAGACCGATGAGCTGAAGAATCGCCACGCGGGCGGTGCCACGCTCGACGAGCTGCTTCCCGAGGCGTTCGCCATCGTGCGCGAGGCTTCGAAGCGCACGCTGCGCATGCGGCACTTCGACGTGCAGATGCTGGGCGGCATGGTGCTGCACAACGGCAAGATCGCCGAGATGAAGACCGGCGAGGGCAAGACCCTCGTCGCCACGCTGCCCGCGTACCTGAACGCGCTCACCGGCAAGGGCGTGCACATCGTCACGGTGAACGACTACCTCGCCAACCGCGACGCCGAATGGATGGGCAAGATCTTCCACTTCCTCGGGCTGAGCGTCGGCGTCAACCTGCCGCAGATGGAGCCGGACAAGAAGCGCGCCGCCTACGCCGCCGACATCACCTACGGCACCAACAACGAGTTCGGCTTCGACTACCTGCGCGACAACATGGCGATGCACGTCGAGGAGCGCTTCCAGCGCGCCCTGCACTACGCCATCGTCGACGAGGTCGACTCCATCCTGATTGACGAAGCGCGCACGCCGCTCATCATCTCCGGGCAGGCCGAGGACCGCACCGAGATCTACCTGCGCATGAACGAGGTGGCGCCGCTGCTCACGCGGCAGAAGGAAGAGAAGAAGCCCGACCAGCCCGAGCCGCCGGGCGACTTCTACGTCGACGAGAAGAACCACCAGATCCTGCTCTCCGAGGCGGGACACCAGAAGGCCGAGGAGATCCTCACCCGCCAGGGCCTGCTGCCCGAGGGCGCGAGCCTCTACGAGCCCGCCTACATCAACCTGGTGCACCAGCTGTACGCCGCGCTGCGCGCCCACTACCTCTTCCACCGCGACCAGCATTACGTGGTGCAGAACGACGAGGTGATCATCGTCGACGAGTTCACCGGCCGGCTGATGGTCGGCCGGCGCTGGTCCGACGGCCTGCACCAGGCGGTCGAGGCGAAGGAAAAGGTCTCGATCCAGAACGAGAACCAGACGCTCGCCTCGATCACCTTCCAGAACTACTTCCGCATGTACGGCAAGCTCGCCGGCATGACCGGCACCGCGGACACCGAGGCCTACGAGTTCCAGCAGATCTACGGCCTGGAGACCCTGGTGGCGCCGACGCACATGAAGATGATCCGCGCCGACCGCCAGGATCAGGTGTACCGCACCGCCAAGGAGAAATTCCACGCGGTGATCAAGGACATCCGCGACTGCCACGACCGAGGCCAGCCGGTGCTCGTCGGCACCACCTCGATCGAGAATTCGGAGCTGCTCTCGGGGATGCTGCAGAAGGACAAGCTCGCGCACCAGGTGCTGAACGCCAAGCAGCACGCGCGCGAGGCCGAGATCGTGGCCCAGGCCGGGCGCCCGAAGATGGTCACCATCGCCACCAACATGGCCGGCCGCGGCACCGACATCGTGCTCGGCGGCAACGTCGAGAAGCAGTGTGACTTTGTCGAAGCCGATGCAAATCTGGGTTTGGACGAGAAACGCCAACGCGTCGAAAAGCTGCGCGGCGAATGGCAGGCGCTGCACGACCAGGTGGTGAAGGCCGGCGGGCTGCACATCATCGGCACCGAGCGCCACGAGTCGCGGCGCATCGACAACCAGCTGCGCGGCCGCTCCGGGCGCCAGGGTGATCCGGGCAGCTCGCGCTTCTACATGTCGCTCGAGGACCCCCTGCTCAGGATCTTCGCCGGCGAGCGAATCAACCGCATCATGGTGATGCTGAAGATGCCCGAGGGCGAGGCGATCGAGCACACGATGGTGACGCGCTCGATCGAGAGCGCGCAGCGCAAGGTCGAGGCGCGCAACTTCGACATCCGCAAGCAGCTGCTCGAATACGACGACGTCGCCAACGACCAGCGCAAGACCATCTATGCGTTGCGCAACGAGCTGCTCGAATCGCAGGACGTGTCGCAGCGCATCGCCGATCTGCGCGCCGGGGTGGTGGCCGACTTGTTCCGCGTGTACCTGCCCGAAGGCAGCGTCGAGGAGCAATGGGACATCGCGGGTCTGCAGACCGCGCTGAAGGCGGAGGTCAATCTCGAGCTTCCGGTGCGCGAGTGGCTGGACAGCGAGCCCGACCTGCAGGACGAGGCCCTGCTCGAGCGCGTCAGGGCGCGCGCTGACGAGGCCTACCAATCCAAGGTTCCGGCGGGCTTGGAGAGCCGCGTGCGTTATGCCGAGCGCTACGTCATGCTGCAAATCCTCGACGCCCACTGGCGCGAGCACCTCGCCGCGCTCGATCACCTGCGGCAAGGAATCCACCTGCGCGGCTATGCGCAGAAGAACCCGAAGCAGGAGTACAAGCGCGAGGCCTTCGAGCTGTTCGGCGCGATGATCGAGTCGGTGAAGCTCGAGGTCACAAAAACGCTGCTCAACATTGAATACGGCGACAAACCGCCCCAGGTGGACGACCAGCTGCATGTCGAGAATGTCCGCCTGCAGCACGCCGAGTACGAGGAGGCGCTCGGGGGCGAGGGCAACGGTGAGGTGGCGATCGCCGAGGCCGCCACCCGCAGGAAGGTGCAGCCGAGTGTGCGGCAGTCGCAGAAGGTCGGGCGCAATGATCCCTGTCCCTGCGGCTCGGGCAAGAAGTACAAGCACTGCCACGGCAAACTGACCTGATGGCGGTTAATCTTCCGCCGCCCGACCCCTCGCAGCTGCACCCCGTCCCTGGCGTTGAGCTGGGCGTCGCGATGGCGGGCGTGCGCAAGGCCGGCCGCAGGGATTTGCTGGTCTTCCGGCTGGCCGCGGACTCGACCGTCGCCGGCGTATTCACCAGAAACCGGTTCTGCGCGGCGCCGGTCGCGCTGGCGAAGAAGCACCTGCGCAACCGGGTGCGGGCGCTGGTCATCAACACCGGGAATGCCAACGCCGGGACCGGCCCGGACGGGCTCAGGCGGGCGATGCAGATCTGCGAGGCGCTTGCTCAACACCTCGGCTGCGATCCGGGCGAGGTGCTGCCGTTCTCGACCGGCGTGATCATGGAGCCCTTGCCGGCCGACAGGATTGCCGCGGCCCTGCCCGCAGCGCTGCGCGAGCGCGCCGACTGGTCGGCGGCGGCAGAGGCGATCATGACCACCGATACCGTGCCAAAGGCGGTGTCGCGCAAGCTGAGACTTTCTGCCGGCGAAGTCGTGGTCACCGGCATCGCGAAAGGGGCGGGGATGATCCGGCCCGACATGGCGACGATGCTGGGCTTTGTATGCACCGACGCCCGCGTGTCGCGCAAGGCTCTCGACAGGATGGTGCGCGAGGCTGCCGGGCAGTCCTTCAACTGCATTACCGTCGATGGCGACACTTCGACCAACGATTCCTTCATTCTGATCGCCACCGGCGAGGGGCCGCCCGCGGAGAAAAAAGGCGACCTCAAGCTTCTCAGCGAGTCGATCGTCGCGGTGTCGCAGCAGCTCGCGCAGGCCATCGTGCGCGACGGCGAAGGCGCGACCAAGTTCGTCACCGTGCGGATAGAGCGGGGCGCCAGTCCCGCAGAGTGCCGGCAGGTCGCGTATGCCATTGCTCACTCGCCACTGGTGAAGACCGCATTTTTCGCCTCCGATCCGAATCTCGGCCGCATACTCGCCGCGATCGGCAACTCGGGCGTGGCGCTCGACGCCGCGAAGGTGGATCTCTACCTCGACGAGGTCCTGGTCGCCACGCGCGGCGCCCGCGCGGCGTCGTACGCCGACGCGCAGGGCGCGGCGGCGATGCGAAAGCCGGAGTTCACCGTGCGCGCCGTGCTGAACCGCGGCAAGGCCGCTGCAACGGTGTGGACTTGCGATTTCTCGTTTGACTACGTAAAAATAAACGCCGAGTACAGAACTTGAAAGACCTGGAGAAAATCCTCGAGCGGCTGGATCAGCTGCTGCCGCCGCTGCCCCCGCCGACCGATTGGAAGGCGAGCGTCGCGTTCCGCTGGCGCAGCGCCGGCCGCCGCGGCAGCCCCGGCTGGCTGCAGCCGGTGCGCCACGTGCACCGCATCAGGCTTTCCGACCTGCGCGGCATCGACCGCCAGATCGAGCGGGTCGAGCAGAACACGCGCCAGTTCATCCACGGCAAGCCGGCGAACAACGTGCTCCTCACCGGCGCGCGCGGCACTGGCAAGTCCTCGATAGTCAAGGGGCTGCTCAACAAGTACTCGAAGCAGGGACTGCGGCTGATCGAGGTGGAGAAGAACGACCTCGTCGACCTGCCGTACATCGTCGACCAAGTGGCGCCGCGCGCCGAGCGATTCCTCTTGTTCTGCGACGACCTGACTTTCCACGGCGCGGAGGAGGGCTACATTGCGCTCAAGGTCGCGCTCGACGGCTCGATCTCGACCACCTCGGAGAACCTGCTGATCTACGCCACCTCAAACCGGCGCCACCTGATGCCCGAGTACATGGCGGAGAACCTGGAGACGCGCTACGTCGGAGACGAGATCCACCCTGGCGAGACCGTAGAGGAGAAGATTTCGCTGTCCGAGCGCTTCGGCTTGTGGGTCACGTTCTACCCTTTCGACCAGGACGAGTATCTGGCGATCGTCGCGCACTGGCTGGAGACCTTCGGCTGCGCGATGAGGGAGCAGGAGAACGAGGAAGCGCTGCAATGGGCGCTGCAACGCGGCTCTCGCAGCGGGCGGGTGGCGTACCAGTTCGCGCGCGATTGGGCAGGCCGGCACCCGAAGAAGAAGTGATGGTGGAAGTCGCGGCGGCGGTAATCCAGCGCGCCGACGGCGCTTTCCTGCTCGCGCAGCGCCCGCCCGGCAAGGTCTACGCGGGATACTGGGAATTTCCGGGCGGCAAGGTCGAGCCCGGCGAGCCGGCGGCGCAGGCGCTTGCCCGCGAGCTGCACGAGGAGCTCGGCATCGAAGTCGAGCGTGCATATCCTTGGATCACGCGGGTGTTCACTTACCCGCATGCCACCGTGCGCTTGAGGTTTTACAGAGTTTCTCATTGGAAAAACGAACCTCATCCTCGCGAGGATCAGGCGATCGCATGGCAGCGGCCGGGTGCGGCGATGGCGGCGCCGATGCTTCCCGCCAATGCCCCGGTGCTCGCATCGCTTGCGCTGCCCTGGGAATACGCCGTAACCGATGCCGGTCGCTTCGGCACCGGCGAGATGCTTGCACGGCTGCAGCGCCGGCTCGAGGCCGGATTGAAGCTGGTGCAGATCCGCGAGCCTGAACTGGACGATCGATCCAGGAAGCTCTTTACCGAGCAGGTCATCGGGCTCACCCACCGCTATGGCGCCCGGGCGATGGTCAAGTCGCAATTTCCCGCCGCCGACGGGATCCACTTCTCGGCGAAGCATCTGCTGTTACGTCGTGAGCGCCCGAAGGGCATGCTGGCTGCGGCTTCGTGCCATACGCGCGAAGAGCTCGATCACGCCATGCGCCTTGAGCTGGATTTTGTCGTCCTCGGACCGGTCAAGGACAAAGCCAGAGTCCTGGGCTGGAACGGATTCCGCGACCTGGCACGCGGCGCGAGCATTCCGGTCTATGCGATCGGAGGGCTCAGCCGCGGCGATCTGGAGGACGCGTGGAATGCCGGGGCGCACGGTCTGGCGATGATTCGCGGCAGCTGGGACGCCGCTTAAGCCTTCGTTTCGTCCGGGCCGTCATCCTGTAGCGGGGTCTGGTCAGGAATGCCGTAGGCGTCCGAGCCCCACAGCCCCAGGTCGATCATCTTGCAACGCTCGCTGCAGAACGGCCGCCATTTGTTGCTCGCGCTGTAGGGCGCGGGTTTGCCGCAGCGCGGGCAGCGCAGCTTTCTTACAGATTGCAAAACGTGAGCTCGAAGCCGACGTCCCAGTCCGCCGTGCGCGCACGCGGGTCGTCCCCGCTTTGGGCCGCCAGGAACCTGATGTTGAGCACGTACTTGTTGGCGCTGATCTCGGGCACGCACGGCATGGTCGGATCGAGCCGAAGGCGCAGCATCTGCGCCGTCTTGCCGCCCAGCATCTGCTGAAACATGCCCTGCGGCGCGCTGAGCGCTTGCGGCCGGCCGGATTCGCGCAAGATGCGCAGGATGATCGCCGAGCCGTCGCGCAGCGGATGAAGCGGACCGGTCCAGGCGGCGAGCTGCCCGGTGCGCTCCTCGGCCGGCCGGTGCAGCCAGTAGTGGTACGACGGCAGGTCGAATTCGCAGGCGCCGCCGGGAATCCCGGTGCGCTGCTTGATCGACATCAGCCAATCGTTCTCGCGCAGGTATTGCCCGATCTTCCCGGTCATCGAGAACAGCGCCGCGGACGCCTGCTCGATGTCGCGCAAGACGCTCGACAGCGCCTCTGCGGCGATCTCAGGGTTGTTCTTGAACGACAGCAGCACCTGCTTCTGGCGCTCGAGCTCCTGCAGCAGGTCGGATTTCAGGTCGGCGCGGCTCGACACCTCGAGAATCTCGAACAGCGTCAGCAGTGCCATGTGGTGATCGTGCGGGTCTGTGCGGGCGATGAAATGCCGCGATCGCTCGAACAGGTCCTCCAGCCGCAGCAGCGTGCGGATGCGTTCGTTGAGCGGATATTCGTACGTAATCACTGATGATGCGCTGCCCGGCCGGTCCGAAAAGCTTGGCGGATTCTGAGCGATTTGCGCGCGCAGCACAACTTAACCGCCGGCCTTTCCTGCCATT
>DASQGB010000183.1:0-5634 GCA_035632815.1 Burkholderiales bacterium
TACGGCCATGTCAGCGCGCGCAGCGACAAGCGTCCCGGGCGCTTCGTGATGTCGCGTTCCCTGGCCCCGGCATTGGTCACGGCGGGAGACTTGATGGAGCTCGATGCGGACAGCGAGCCGCTGCCCGGCGACAAGCGCAAGGGGTTCATCGAGCGTTACATTCACGGCGAGATCTACCGCGCGCGTCCCGAGGTGATGGCGGTCGTACACAGCCATTCGCCCTCGGTGATCCCGTTCGGCGTCACCCGGACCCGGCTGCGGCCGGTCTATCACATGGGCTCGTTCCTGTGGAGCGGCGCCCCGGTATGGGACATCCGCAAGGAGCGCGAGGACAACGATCTCCTGGTGCGCGACCGGCCGCTCGGAAAGTCGATGGTCAAGGCCATGGGCGCCTGCAACTGCGTGCTGATGCGCGGCCACGGCATGACGGTAGTCGGCGACGGCGTTCCCGAAGCCGTGTTTCGCGCGATCTATACCGAGATGAACGCGCGCCTGCAGCTCCAGGCCGAGCAGCTCGAAGGCCCGATCGAATTCCTCAGCGAGACCGAAGGCCGCGGCTCGATGGCGGCGAACCGCGGCACGCTCGAGCGGCCCTGGGAGCTGTGGAAGAAGCGCGCGTCAGGCCGAAAGTAGGCGCCTTGTGGAGAGCGACCGGCGCAGCAGCCAGAACGCAATCGTCAGGTTGAGCAGGTTCCAGCCGATGCCGTTTACAAAGGCGGCTCGGTAGGAGCCGGTCATGTCGAAGATGGCGCCGGAGAGCCAGCCGCCGAGCGCCATGCCGAAGAGCGTCGCCATCAGCACCACGCCGGTGCGCATGCCGGCTTCGCCGGGCGGGAAGAGCTCGCGCACGATGATGGCGTAGGCGGGGACGATGCCCCCCTGGAACAGGCCGAACATCGCCGCGACGACATAGAGCGACACCAGGCCGTCGAAGGGCAGGAACATGGCGAGCGCGATGCCCTGCAGCGCCGAGCCCAGGAGCAGGGTGCGCAGTCCGCCGATGCGGTCGGAGATCCAGCCCGAGGCGAGCCGGCTTACGATGCCGCAGCCGAGCATCAGCGCGAGCATCTCGGCGCCGCGCGCCGCGCCATAGCCGAGATCGCCGCAGTACGCGACGATGTGCACCTGCGGCATGGACATGGCGACGCAGCAGGCCACACCGGCGATGCACAGCAGGGCGAGCAGGGCGTTCGGCGACAGGCCGAGCGGCCGCTCGAACCGCGTACCGGAGAAAGCGGTGGTGCTCGGCTGCGGCAGCGGCGGCCGCGTTCGCAGGAAAAAGGCGAGCGGCAGGACGCTGGCGAGGCAGAAAATGCCTACGCCTATGTACGTAGCCCTCCAGCCCGCGGTCTCGAAGAAGTGCTGCAGCACCGGCGGCCAGGCGGCGCCGGCGAGATAGTTGCCGCTGATGCAGATCGCAACCGCCATGCCGCGGCGGCGCGTGAACCAGAGCGAGATGTCCGCGACCAGCGGCGCGAAAGTCGCCGAGCAGCCGAGCAGCCCGATCAGCAGGCCGTGCGCCAGGCTGAACTGCAGCAGGCTGCCCGACATGCCCGCGGCGATGAAGCCCAGGCCGAGGCCCACGCCGCCGATCAGCACCGGCACGATGACGCCGAAGCGGTCGGAAAGCCGGCCCATCAGGATCCCGCCCAGGCCGAAGCCGATCATCGTCAGCGTGTACGGGAGCGAGGCGTCGCCGCGCGCCACTCCGAAATCGGCTTGCACCGGCGGCAGCGCCACCACCACGGCGTACATGCCGGCGCCGCCGATGGTCATGAGAACGAGCGCGATCCCAAGTCGCAGGTACGCGTACGGCGATTCGGGCTGGCCTCGCTCCATGAGCCGCAATGGTAGAGTGTTTTCTCCGTTATTTTTCGCAGCCCTCGGAGACCCCAATGGCCGCAGCCAAGACCCCGCCGTCGACCATCGCGCAGGTGCGCGATGTCTTTCCCAAGCTCGGCGAGCTCGCCGACAAGGTGGTGTTCGGCGACGTCTGGGAGCGCAAGGAGCTCTCCAAGCGCGACCGCAGCCTGGTCACGGTGGCGGCGCTGGTGGCGCTGTACCGGCCCGACCAGCTGCGTGGCCACATCTGGCGCGCGCTCGACAACGGCGTGACGCGCGAGGAAATCTGCGAGGCCATCACGCATCTCGCGTTCTACGCCGGCTGGCCCAACGCCGGCACCGCCGCGCTGATTGCAAAACAAGTCTTCGCGGAACGCGGGACATGAGGATCGGATTCATCGGCCTGGGCGCGATGGGCCGCCCCATGGCCGCCAGCCTGCAGCGCGCCGGGCACGACGTGCAGGCACATGACCTGCGCCGCGTCGAAGGCTTCCCGCACTGGAAAGACGACCCGGCGCAAGCGGCAAAGGGTTGCGAGCTCGTCTTCACGTCGCTGCCCGGTCCCGCCGAGGTGGAAGGCATCGCAGCGCAAATAAAATCTTCGCTAAAGCAAGGCGCGGCCTGGTTCGACCTCAGCACCAACTCGCCGCAATGTATACGTCGGCTTCATGCGGAGCTTTTAGAAAGAAAGATAAACCTGCTGGACGCCCCGGTCAGCGGCGGGCCGCAAGGCGCGCAGACCGGCAAGCTCGCCATCTGGGTCGGCGGCGAGAAACCGGTCTACGAGAGGTTTCTATCCGTTCTCAAGTGCATCGGGGATCAGCCGCTCTACGTCGGGCCCATCGGCGCCGGAACCGTCGCCAAGCTCGCGCACAACTGCGCGAGCTTTGCGGTTCAGGCCGCGCTCGCCGAGGTGTTCACGCTGGGGGTGAAAGCAGGCGTCGAGCCGCTCGCGTTGTTTCGCGCGCTGCGTGAAGGCGCGCTCGGCCGCAAGCGCACCTTCGATCGCCTGCCGGAGCATTTTCTTCCCGGCCGCTACGACCCCGCCGCCTTCACCCTGCGCCTTGCGCACAAGGACGTGAGCCTCGCTCTGGAGATGGCGCGCGAGCATGGCGTCCCCATGAGGATCGGCGGCGCGGCCCTGGACGAGCTGAGCGAAGCCATGAGCCGCGGCTGGGCGGAGCGCGACTGCCGCGTCGCCATGACGCTGCAGGAAGAGCGCGCCGGGGTGAGCGTCAAGGTCGCGGACGAGCAACTCAAAAATATTCTGGATTGAGCCATGAGAGGCGGGCGCCTAATTATTGCCGTGGTCATCGCGCTGATTTCCGCGGTGACCTACTTCAGCACCACCAGCGAGAACCCGCTCACCGGCGAGAAGCAACGCGTCGCGCTCACCCCCGAGCAGGAGATCGCCCTGGGCTACAAATCCGCGCCCGAGATGGCGGCGCAGATGGGCGGGCTGTCGCGCAATCGCGAGGCGGCGGCGCTGGTGCAGCGCATCGGCGAGCGCCTCGCGCGCCAGAGCATCGCCGCCAAGAGCCCGTACAAGTTCAGCTTCAATGTGCTCGCCGATCCGAAGACCATCAACGCCTTCGCTCTGCCGGGCGGGCCGATCTTCATCACCGAGGGGCTGCTGCGCGCCCTGCGCAGCGAGGCGCAGGTCGCCGCCGTGCTCGGCCACGAGATCGGCCACGTCATCGCGCGGCATTCCTCCGAGCGTCTCGCCAAGCAGCAGCTCACGCAGGGGCTGCTCGGCGCGCTGGTCGTCGGCACCGGCGACTACACCGCGGCGCAGATCGGGCAGGTGGTCGGCGGCATGATCAACATGAAGTACGGGCGCGAGGACGAGCTCGAGTCCGATGCGCTCGGCATCCGCATCGTCGCCGAGGCGGGCTACGATCCGCGCGCGATGATCGCGGTGATGGAAACCCTGGCCAAAGCCTCGGGCGGCTCGCGCCAGCCGGAGTTCCTGTCGACGCATCCCGCGCCGGAGAACCGCGCCGAGCGCATCCGCGCCGAGATCCAGAAGCGCTTTCCGGACGGGGTACCGAAGGGCCTCGCGCAGTAGGCTGGCGCCTGGATGCACGGAATTTGACTACTGCCGCGCCAGTCCCGAGAGCGGCTCAACGGGCGAGCGCCGAGAAATGCATGCTCGGGGACTCGGGCGCAGTTGCGAGCGGGCCAGGGTGACTCTGATAAAGAGGGCAACCAGATGGTACTTCGCGGAGCGGGCGACCCGGGTGGCTAACCCGGGCGCCCTAAGGATGAACCGGCGCGCGAGAGCGTGGTACGGCGCCGGGAAAAATTCCGGCGCCTTGGGTAATAGTTCCTTGCACATGATAGACAAGGGTTTAAGTTTGCAGCGGCCCATCAACAAGCGTGAAGAACTCCTTTCGAATTCATGAACTTCAGGAGATTCAGTGTCCCGAGCTGAGATGACCCTTTCGAGGGTTCTTGGCCTTTACGGGAAGGTACCGGCGGTGGGGGATTTTGTGAGGCGCCGGCTCGACTCCGACTTTATCGGTGCTTGGGACGCTTGGCTCCAGCGGATGATGTCCGAGAGCCGGAAGGTGCTAGGCGAGCGATGGCTCGACTGCTTTCTTTCCGCGCCCGTATGGCGTTTCGTTCTCCCAGCGGGAATGTTTTCAAAGGCCGGATGGGTGGGATTAGTCTTACCTAGCGTGGACCGCGTGGGCCGTTACTTTCCGCTGACCATCGCGGCGCCCATACATGAAGAAAGCATCGACGTGCCGTCGACACTAAGTAAGGCATTGCAATGGCTTGATTCAATTGAGGCACTGGCTCTCGAAGCGCTAGCACCAAAGCTCGATTTGAACGTTTTCGACCTTCGGTTAGGGAAGTTGTCGATGCCTGACGATGTTCCGGTCGGAATGCCGGTCAGCGACGATACCGTTTCTCAAGCCACCTACAAGGTCTGGCAGTTTGCGCCAAACGTTCCCGATACAACCCTTCACCAGTTGTTGGAAAACGGCTCGCTAGGTTTGCGCACGTCGTCGGCGCTGTGGCTGACGAGAGGAGGGGATACCCTGGCGCCCTGCCTGGCGGTGTGCGGCGGCCGGATGGCTGGGGAGCAATTCTGCGCCCTGCTGGACGGGCGCTGGAGTGACCATTCGTGGACTTTCGGAGCCAAGCCTTCATCGTCGTCTCCAGGCAGCACGCAACGCGCTTCCCCTGGAAAGGCGCGGCACTAGGATTGGCAAACATCTAGGAATAAATGAGGCCGGCTGCAATGACAAGCGCGCGAAACAACCCATCAAACGTATCTCCAATAGTGAAAGCTGCCCCAGCAGCCTGGAAAACTGGGCAACGCGAGCAGCTGTACTGGCTGACGGACGAACAGCTGGCACGCCTAGCCCACCTGGGCACATATCCCGGCGCTGACGCCGCGTGGGAAAGGGTGCGCAAGATCAAGGAAGCCAGTCACAAGTCGGGGGTCTACTACAGCCAGCTCAACGGCTTCACCGTGCTCGATGAGGACGTGCCAGAAGAATTTAAGCGCAGCCTTTCCCTGAGCCAGCGTGCGAAGAAGTTTCTCGGCTTCTAGGTACATCGCGTAAGGGCCTGAAGCTCCGGATCGCCGCAGCAAGCGGCTGTACCCGGCGAACCCTGCCTCTTTCAGCGGTTCACCAACTCGCCCGCTTTGGTAGTGGATAGCCAAGCGCCCCTTTGGCATCGGCGGTTCGAGAAGTCTGCAAGCTCAGCAGGTGAAACAATCAGAGCCAGAGGCGGGGCATTTGTAGTTGGAAATCATGAGGTTGTCCGCCTGGTGGC
>DASQGB010000184.1:0-3282 GCA_035632815.1 Burkholderiales bacterium
TCAGCTTCTGCGCCATGAGCCGCGCGGTGAAATCCGAGCCGCCTCCCGGGGCGAACGGCACGACGATGCGGACCGGCTTTGCCGGATACTGCTGCGCGCCGGCAATCGGCGACGCGAACGCCATGGCGCCTGCAAGCAGGCCGACACCGAGCTTCCTGAGCATCGAACACCTCCTCTTGTTTAGCCTAACGTGAAGGCCTCGTGCACCGCGCTCTGCACGCCGCCGCCCATCACCGGACCGCCGCCTGCGACGTGGATCGTGTCGCCAATCGTCGCCGCGCCGAGGCCGTGCCGCGGCGTCGGCATCGGCGCGTATTGCTCCCACGAATCCTTCTCCGGGTCGTAGGCCTCGTTCTGGCCGAAGACGCGGTTGGAGCCCTCGCCGCCCATGACAAAGATCTTGCCGCGGTAGAGGACTGCGCCGTGTCCCGAGCGCGCGGTCGGAAGCGGGTTGCGCGCCTGCCACGCGTCACGCTTCGGGTCGTAGGCGTGGTGCAGGTGGGAATTCGTGTAGAAGTTGTTGACTCGGCCACCCATGACGTGGATTAGGCTTGCCACGGCGACTGCGCCGAGGTGGTCGCGGCCGGTCGGCAGCGGCGCGCGCGGCGTCCAGCGGTCGCTTTTCGGATCGTAGGCGAGGTGCCAGTCCATCGATTTCTTTGCTTCGGAGGTATCTCCGATCGCGCCGCCGATCGCGTGCAGCAGCCCGCCGAGCGCGACGCAGGAAACGGAGCCGCAAGCGTTCGGCAGCGGCGCTATCGAAACCCAGTGGTTTTTTGAAGGTTCACAGACAAAGCAGTGGTCATGCGGCCGCCGGTTCTGGTCGATGTGGCCGCCGATCGCGTAGAGCCTGCCGTCCAGGAACTCCACGCCGACGTGATTCGCCCCGCGCGGCAGCGGCGCGGCGACGGTCCAGCGATCGCTCGCCGCGTCGTAGACATGGTGGTAGGGCCGATCGACACGCTGCTCGGCATAGCCGCCGACCACGTGCATGCGGCCGGCGTGGGCGGTCGCCCAGGCCATCTCGCTTCGGGGCAGCGGCAGCGGCGACCGGGCGGTCCAGCGGCCCGGATTCGCGGCCTTCGGCGCAGGGCTGTCGAAAACGTTCTGCAGCGCCGTGAGCTCGGGCTTGTCGATGCGCCCGGGCTGGCGCAGCTGCTCGTACAAGCCGCCGTGATGCTGGGCGAAAGCGGCTGCCGGAAGCCAGAGGCCACCCGCGAGAATTGCCCGACGCCCAGAGTTCACAGTTAGGATTTAACTAGGGGGTCAAATCAGAAGCGCTGGATCAGCGTCATGGTCTGCCCGTCGCGCCTCATCTCGACATGGTTGAGGAAGCTCATGCCGAGCAGCGCGATATCAAGCCCCTGCTCGATGACGATCGCGTCGACGCCGGTCAGCTCGATGCCGCCGAGGCTCACGCGGTCGAGCCTCACGCGGTAGACCTCGACGATGCCGCCGGCGGTTTTGGTGAGCCCGCGCGCGCCCCTGCGATAGGGGATGCCCAGGCGCTGCGCATCAGCCGCGGGCAGCGACACCATCGTTGCGCCGGTGTCGACCAGAAAACGGGTCGGATTGCCGTTGATCGCGCCCTCGGTGACGAAATGGCCGCGCGTGTCGGCAGACAGGGTGACGCTTTGGCGGTCGCTCACCGCCGCCGTGCTGCGGTAATGCTGGCCGCGAACCAGCACCCGACGCTTGCCCTCGATCTCCACCGTGGCGTGTTCCTTTTCGACCGAAATCACCGCGATGCCTCTCCACTTCTGCCCGACCTTGACGGTCTTCGGGTTGCCGCCGTCGAGCGCAAGCACCGCGGCCTTGTCGCCGATCACGCCGATCAGCGCGACATCGGCGGCCGCCGCCGCGCCGCACAGGACAAGCAGCAAAAGAGCAATAAAATGGGGCATGAAACCGGTGGCCATTGTCAGGCATTCCCGGACTGAAGGTCCAGGCTATTTTGCCGCCTATCTCGAGCGCCGCTCCATTGCGTGGCGGCTGGTGGCGCTCGACGCGGGCGAGCCGGTGCCGAGGGACGCGCGCAGCTTTTCCGGGCTGGCATTCATGGGCGGGCCGATGAGCGTAAACGATCCGCTGCCCTGGATCGCGCCGTCGCTCGAGCTGATCCGCGACGCGGTGCGCAAGGACATCCCCGTCATCGGCCACTGCCTGGGCGGCCAGCTCATGTCGAGAGCTTTCGGCGGCGCGGTGGTCGCGGCGCCGCTCAAGGAAATCGGCTGGGGCGAAGTGCGCGTGTCGGACAACGGCGTCGCCCGCAAATGGCTGGGCGAGCTGCAGGCCTTCGAATCCTTCCACTGGCACGGCGAAACCTTCAGCATCCCGCCGGGGGCTACGCGCGTGCTCGAGAACCGGCATTGCGCGAACCAGGCTTTCGCCCTGGGCAAGCATCTCGCCATGCAATGCCATGTCGAGATGACGCCGGAGCTGATCCGCGCCTGGCTCGACAGCGGCCGAGACGAGATCGAATCTGCCCAGAGCGCCGCGGTCCAGCGACCCGAAGAGATCGACCGCAACGTCGGGCCGCGCCTCGAGGCGCTGCACGAAGTCGCCGACCGGATCTACGAGCGCTGGACCGAGGGACTCAGTCGCGGAAGTTGATGAACTGGATGGGAAGGTCGGTGACCGACTTTCTCACCAGCTGGATTGCCGCCTGCAGGTCGTCCCTCTTGCCGCCCGAGACCCGCACCGCGTCGCCCTGGATCGACGCGGCGACCTTGAGTTTCGAGTCCTTGATCAGCTTCTGGATCTCCTTAGCCTTGTCCTGCGCCACGCCGACCTTCACCTTGATCGGCCGTTTCACCTTGTCGCCGGAGATTTTTTCCACCGTACCCGGCTCCAGGCAGCGCACGTCGACGTTGCGCT
Organism: Burkholderiales bacterium; assembly: GCA_035632815.1. Taxonomy (GTDB): domain Bacteria; phylum Pseudomonadota; class Gammaproteobacteria; order Burkholderiales; family SG8-39; genus SCGC-AG-212-J23. The sequence goes on from DASQGB010000184.1 coordinate 2,878, forward strand.
TGGACAGCCGCGCGCGCAGCACGTCGGTCACCTGCGTCAGCTTGAAATCGTCGTCCGCGTAAACGGTCAGCTCCAGGTCCTTCTGCTCCACGCGCGCGTCGGAGCCTTTGAAGTCGAACCGGTTGGAGACTTCCTTGTTGGCTTGCTCGACCGCATTCTTGACTTCCTGCTGGTCGACCTGCGACACGATGTCGAAGGAAGGCATCAGCGGCTCCCGTTCAGGCGCTGCAAGTCGTCGATCCAGCGCAGCGTGGTGGCGCGCAGCCAGTCGAGGTCCCCGGGGCTCTCGAGCAGCGCATAGACCGAGACATTGAGCGCCTTGCCGCGCACCAGCATCAGTGTATTGCTGGCCAGCACGTACTGCGGCTTGTCGCCGCGCCGCGCGCCGGGAAGCCGGGTTCCCTG
>DASQGB010000185.1:0-7198 GCA_035632815.1 Burkholderiales bacterium
TCGCCGGCCGGGACCGCAAGGGTGTCGAAGTTCTTCCAGTCGAAGCGCTTGCCGCCGACGACGGTATGCCCGAGCCCGCCGCCTTCGAATGGCGTCACCAGCAGGCTCGCGGTGTGCTTGATCGGGCGCGTGCGTTCGCCGGGGCGCAGCATCTGCGCAAAGAAGGTCATGGTCTTGAAGAGCGGCCCGCCGTTGACCGGATCGACATACTCCACCGTGAGCGCTTCGTAGGGATCGCCGTCCCAGTCCTTGTGCTTTTCGAGCAGCTCGCGCAGCGGCTCCCAGCGATAGCAGTACATGGGCGATGCGGCGCCGGTGCCGCGATGATGCGAAACGAAGCGCGGCAGGTAACCGCCGTGGCCGTAGATGCGTTCCGAGTAGTCGCTCGGCACGCGCGCGGTCTGCTTTTTCTTGGACACGACCTTGCCGTTCTCGAGCTCCTTGTAATCGTGCTCGAAATAGACCGCGTTCAGCGTCTCGACCAGAGGCAGATCCAGCACCGAGAGATTCACCGCCGGCTCGTCGCCGACGTTGCCGTGGTTGTGCCAGGTATCGTGCGGCGTCAGCACGAGATCGCCCGGGCCGAAGGTCATGTCCTCGCCTTCCACGCCGGTGAAGTTCTGCTTGCCGGTGAGGCCGAAGCGGATGGCGCTCGGCGAATGGCGGTGCGGCGGCATCACCTCGTTCGGATCGTTCAGGCGGTACGCGGTATAGAGCGTGGTGACCGTCGCGCGCCGCGGGGCAAGGCCCGGGTTCACAAGGATCAGCGAGCGGCGCTCCGACTCCACCGTGGTGACGAGCTTCGCCGCCTTCACCAGCAGCGGCTCGATGGTGTCGGCGTACGACCACAGGAATGGCAGCGCGCGCGGCGCCGCGCCCATGAGCCTCTTTACTTCGTCGTGTCCGGGCCCGGCGGTGGTAGCCCAGAAGGGAAACATGTTTTTGCGCGCGATGTCCTCGTGCAGGGCATCAAGGGCAATGGCGCGATCTGCGGTAGGGGTTGCGGCAACCGAACTCATACGGTTTGCTCCGTCCTATTCATTCGATGCTGGCGACTACCTTTCGCACCGTCTCGAAGATGCGGTCGATCTGCGGCTTCTCGACGATGAGGGGCGGCGACAGCGCGATGGTGTCCCCGGTGTAGCGGATCAGGAGCCCCGCCTCGAAGGCCTTGACCAGCGCCTCGAAGGCGCGCTTGCCCGGCGCGCCGGGGCGCGGCTCGAGCTCGACTGCGGCGATCAGGCCCAGGTTGCGCAAGTCGATGACATGCCGGCTGCCCTTGAGGGCATGCACCGCGTCTTCCCAGTATTTCTCCAGCGAGGCGGCGCGCTCCAGCAGCCCTTCCGCCTCGTAGGTGTCCAGGGCGCCAAGGCCGGCGGCGCAGGCCACCGGATGCCCCGAATAGGTATAGCCGTGGAACAGCTCGATCCCCTCCGGCCCCTTCATGAAGGCGTCGAAGATGGCGTCGCTCACGAACACCGCGCCCATCGGCAGCGAGCCGTTGGTCAGGCCCTTGGCGGCGCAGATGAGGTCGGGCGTGACGCCGAAGCGCTGCGCGCCGAAGGCCTTGCCCAGCCTGCCGAAGCCGGTGATGACCTCGTCGAAAATGAGGAGGATGCCGTGCTTGGTGCAGATCTCGCGCAGGCGCTCGAGGTAGCCGACCGGGGGCACGAGCACGCCGCCCGAGCCTGACACCGGCTCGACGATGACCGCAGCGATGGTGCTCGGGTCGTGCAGTGCGCAGAGGCGTTCCAGATCGTCCGCGAACTCGGCGCCCTGCTTCGGCTGGCCGCGCGAGAAGGCGTTGCGGGCGAGGTCGTGGGTATGGCGGATATGGTCGACGCCGGCCACGCCCGGACCGAAGGTCTTGCGATTCGCGGTCATGCCGCCGACCGACATGCCGCCGAAGTTGACGCCGTGGTAGCCGCGCTCGCGCCCGATGAGGCGGAAGCGATGCCCCTCGCCTCGCGCGCGGTGGTAGGCGAGCGCGATCTTGAGCGCGGTGTCGACCGATTCGGAGCCCGAGTTGGTGAAGAACACCCGCGACAGCCCCGCCGGCGCGATGCGCGCCAGCCGAGCGGCGAACTCGAAGGCGATCGGATGGCCCATCTGGAAGGTGGGCGCGAAGTCCATCTCGCCGATCTGGCGCCGCACCGCCTCGACGATCTTAGGGCGGCAATGGCCGGCGTTGACGCACCACAGCCCGGCGACGGCGTCGAGAATCTCGCGGCCCTCGGGGGTCCAGTAGAACATCCCCTCGGCGCGCGCCAGCAGCCGCGGCGCCTTCTTGAACTGGCGGTTTGCCGTGTACGGCATCCAGAAGGGGGACTGCTCCAGCCCCGCCAGGAATTCAGCCCGTTTATTCATGGGGCTAGCTTACGCCTAGGCGCTGTAGGCAGCCACCTTTTGCCGCTGCTCTCCCAGGCCCTTTATGGACAAAGTCATCACGTCGCCGGGCTTGAGGAACAGCGGCGTGGGCTTGACGCCCAGTCCCACGCCCGGCGGCGTGCCGGTGGCGATGATATCGCCGGGAAGCAACGTCATGTACTGGCTGACATGCGAGATGATCTTCGCCACCCCGAAGATCATGGTGCGCGTGTTGCCGCTCTGCATGCGCTTGCCGTTGACGTCTAGCCGCATGTCCAGCGCCTGCGGGTCACCGACCTCGTCCGGGGTAACCAGCCAGGGCCCGATCGGGCCCGCGGTGTCGAATCCCTTGCCCTTGTCCCACTGCGTGGTGGCCATCTGGAAGGCGCGCTCCGAGACGTCGTTCACGATGCAGTAGCCGGCGACGTGGCTGAGCGCGTCCTTCTCCTCGACGTAGCGCGCCATGGTGCCGATCACCACGCCGAGCTCGATTTCCCAGTCGAGCTTGGTGGAGTTCCTGGGCTGGATCACGTCGTCGTTGGGGCCGCTGATGCAGGTCGTCGCCTTCATGAACACGATCGGCTCGGAGGGGATCGGCAAGCCGGCCTCGTGGGCGTGGTCGGAGTAGTTCAGGCCGATGGCGATGAACTTGCCGACGCCGACATAGGGCACCCCCAGGCGCGGGCTGCCGTTCACCAGCGGCAGCGCCTCGGGCTTCATCTTCGACAGCATCTTCAGGCCGCGCGGCGAGATCTCGTTCGGGCCGATGTTGTCGATCAGCTTGGACACGTCGCGCACCCGGCCATCGGCGTCGACCATTCCCGGCTTCTCGTATCCCGGCTTGCCGTAGCGGCACAGCTTCATATCGTCATCCCCCCATCGATCGAATAAGCATTTCCGGTCGCGAACAGCGACTCGTCGGAAGCGAGAAACACCAGGATACCGGTGATGTCGTCGACGGTCCCCAGCCGCCCCATCGGCTGGCGCGCGATGAAGTCCTTGCGCGCTTGGACCGGGTCGGGCTGCGCATCGATGCGGCCCTGCAGCGACGGCGTGTCGACGGTGCCCGGGCAGATCGCGTTGCAGCGCACCCCCTGCCGGACGTAGTCGGCGGCGATCGCCTTGGTGAGGCCGATCACGGCCGCCTTGCTCGCGCCATAAACGAAGCGGTTGGGCAGGCCCTTGAGGCAGGAGGCGACCGAAGCCATGTTGATGATCGAGCCCTGCTGCTTCTTCAGCATGCCGGGCAGAAAGGCGCGCGTCACCAGGTACATCGATCTTACGTTGACGTTGAAGGCCATGTCCCAGTCGCGCGGGCTGGCGTCGAGGATGCTGCCGTGATGCACGATGCCGGCGCAGTTGAACAGGACGTCGATATCGCCGACCTCTGCAGCTGTTTTTCCAATGGCAGCCTCATCTGTAACGTCAAGAACGCTCGTACGGATGCCCTCCTTGCCGTCAATCCCGGACAGCGCCTTGGCGTTGAGGTCGGTCGCCCAGACCCGGGCGCCTTCGCGCGCGAAGGCGAGCGCGGCGGCGAGGCCCATGCCCTGCCCGGCGGCGGTGATGAAGGCGGTCTTTCCTGCGAGGCGTCCGGCCATGGGAGGGCGCGATTATACTTCGCGTCTCCATGAACAAGCTCGATTTCGCCGGCCGAACTGCGATCGTCACCGGCGGCGCGCAAGGCATCGGCGCGGCGATCGCCGAGCGCCTGCGCAATTCGAGCGCCACGGTGATCGTCTGGGACCTCGACGGCTCGCCCAGGGTCGACGTGACCGATCCCTCCTCGATCACAAATGCCTTGAAGAATCTGGGCACGGTCGACGTGCTGGTCAACAACGCCGGCATTGCCGGGCTCAACAAGCCCACGGTCGACTACCCCATCGAGGAATGGGAGCGCGTGCTGAGGATCAACCTCACCAGCCAGTTCCTGTGCTGCCGCGCGGTCGCGCCGCGCATGGTCAAGGCCGGCTACGGCAGGATCGTCAACATCGCCTCGATCGCCGGCAAGGAAGGCAATCCCAACGCCGTGGCGTATTCCGCCTCCAAGGCTGGAGTAATTTCATTGACGAAATCCCTGGGTAAAGAGCTCGCCCAGACCGGGGTGCTGGTGAACTGCGTCACCCCGGCGGCGGCGAAGACCGCGATCTTCGACCAGATGACCGAGCAGCACATCCAGTACATGCTCGCGAAGATCCCGATGGCGCGCTTCGTCGAGGTGGGCGAGATCGCGGCGCTCGTCTGCTGGCTCGCCTCGGCGGACTGCTCGTTCTCGACGGGCGGCGTTTTCGATATTTCCGGTGGAAGGGCGACCTATTAAAAAATCCAAGAGCAAGCTGCGCTCGGCGCAGTGGTTCGCGCGGCAGGACATCTACGGCTTCATCTACCGCAGCTGGATGAAGAACCGCGGCATCCCGCAGGACCAGTTCGACGGCCGGCCTGTGATCGGCATCTGCAACACCTGGTCCGAGCTCACGCCCTGCAACACGCATTTCCGCGTGCTCGCCGAGCACGTTCGTAACGGTGTTCTGGAAGCGGGCGGCTTCCCGCTCGAGTTCCCGGTGATGTCCCTCGGCGAGACGCTGATGCGCCCGACTGCGATGCTCTACCGCAACCTCGCGGCGATGAGCGTGGAAGAGTCGATCCGGGCCAACCCGCTCGACGCCGTGGTGCTGCTCGCCGGGTGCGACAAGACCACTCCGGCGACGCTGATGGGTGCGGCGAGCGTGGACCTGCCCACGATCCTCGTCTCCGGCGGTCCGATGCTCTCCGGCAAGTACCGCGGCACCGACATCGGGTCCGGAACCAATACCTGGTCGATGTCCGAGGACCTGCGCGCCGGCAAGATCACGCTCGAGGAGTTCCACGAGGCCGAGTCCTGCATGCACCGCTCGCACGGCCACTGCATGACCATGGGCACCGCCTCCACCATGGCGTCGATGATCGAAGCGCTCGGTGTCGGCATGCCGGGCAACGCGGCGATTCCCGCGGTCGACGCGCGCCGCAATGTGCTCGCCCGGATGGCGGGACGGCGCATCGTGGAAATGGTGAAGGAGAACCTCACTCTTTCGACGATTCTCGTGAAGCCGGCGTTCGAGAACGCGATTCGCGCGCTCGCCGCGATCGGCGGCTCGACCAACGCCGTGATCCACCTCATCGCCATCGCGCGGCGCATCGGCGTCGAGCTGAGCGTCGAGGACTTCGACCGCCTGGGCCGCGGCGTGCACACGCTCGTTAACCTCATGCCGTCGGGCAAATACCTGATGGAGGACTTCTACTACGCCGGCGGGCTGCCCGCGGTCTTGCGGGAGATCGGGCCTTTGCTCAACAAGGACGCGCTGACGGTGAACGGCAACACGATTTGGGAGAACGTCAAAGACGCGCCCTGCTGGAACCGCGAGGTCGTCACGCCTTTCAAGCAGCCGTTCAAGGAAAACACCGGCATCGCCGTACTACGTGGCAACCTCTGCCCCGACGGCGCGATCATCAAGCCCTCGGCGGCGACGCCGAAGCTGATGCAGCACCGCGGCCGCGCCGTGGTGTTCGAGAGCATCGAGGATTTCCACAAGCGCATCGACGACCCGAAGCTCGACATCGACGAGCGCTCGGTGATGGTGCTGAAGAACTGCGGCCCCAAGGGCTATCCCGGCATGGCCGAGGTCGGCAACATGCCGCTGCCGCCCAAGCTCCTGAAGAAGGGCATCACCGACATGGTGCGCATTTCGGACGCGCGCATGAGCGGCACCGCCTACGGCACAGTCATCCTGCACATTTCGCCCGAAGCTGCCGCTGGCGGCACGCTGGCGCTGGTCGAGAATGGCGACGAGATCGAGCTCGACGTGAAAAAACGCAGGCTGGAGCTGCTGGTGGACGAAAAGACGCTCGCCGCGCGACGCAAAGCGTGGAAAGCGCCCAAGCCGCCGCTCGACCGCGGCTACTGGAGGCTCTACGTCGACCACGTGCTCCAGGCGCACGAAGGCGCCGACCTCGACTTCCTCGTCGGCAAGAGCGGCCCGTTCGTGCCGCGCGACAACCACTGATGGCCGAGTACACGCTCTACTGCTTCGCGCAGTCGGGCAACGCCTATAAGGCGGCGCTGATGCTGCAGCTGTGCGGCGCGCAGTGGCAGCCGCGCTTCGTCGATTTCTTCGGCGGCGAGACGCGCACGCCGGCGTACCGCGCCATCAACCCGATGGGCGAGGTGCCGGTGCTCGAGCATCGCGGCCGGCGGCTGTCCCAATCGGGCGCGATCCTCGACTTTCTCGCTTCCACGTTCCAGCGTTTCGGTTGGAGAAACGACGAGGAGCGCCGCGAGATCCTGCGCTGGCTGCTGTGGGACAACCACAAGCTCACCAGCTACATCGCCACCCTGCGCTACATGGTGACGCTGGCGAAGACTGGCGAGCCGCAGGTCCACGATTTCCTGCGCGGGCGGGTGAAGACCTCGCTCGGCATACTGGATGCGCATTTGAAGAATCAGAATTTCACTACCGGCGAGCAGCCGACCATCGCCGATTTCTCGATGTGCGGCTACCTGTACTGGCCTGACGAGTTCGGCGTGAGCTGGTCCGACTTCCCGAGCATCGGCGCTTGGCTGGGCCGCATCCAGGCGCTTCCGGGCTGGGTCCACCCCTACGAGCTGATGCCCGGCCATCCTCTGAAAAGGTAACGCCATGCTGCAAGCCGTCGACCTCACCATCCGCCTGCATCCCGAAGACGACGTGGTCATCGCGCGAGCCGAGATCCCGACCGGCACGCTGGTCGCCCGCGAAAAGGTGCGCGCCGCCGTAACCATCCCGGCCGGGCACAAGCTCGCGGTGCGCGACCTCGC
>DASQGB010000186.1:0-2768 GCA_035632815.1 Burkholderiales bacterium
TGCCGCGACGAGTTCCGCAAGGCCCTTGCCATCGACCCGGCGCTGAGCCTCAAGGCGGCCGAGATCGGGCACCCGGTGTGGGGGCCGATATTCACCTCGCTCACCGGCGTTCCCGTCCTCAGCACCGGGCTGCGCCAGTTCGAGGACGGCAACTACGTGGAGTCGGCGAAAAACCTGCAGGGCGCGATCGAGCGTGGGCTGGCGCTCAAGGAGCGCGCCACCGCGCACAAGCACCTTGCATTCATCCATTGCGCGTCCAACCGCGAGCGCGCCTGCTCAGACGAGTTTCGCAAGGCGCTCGCCGCCGATCCGGCGATGGAGCTGGCGCCCGCCGAAGTGGGCCATCCAGTCTGGGGACCGGTCTTTCGATCGGTGAAAGCGGGCCGCTAGGCCCGTAAAGCAGCGATGGAGACACCGCAGCTCGGCCGATACGTGATCCAGTCCGAGCTGGGACGCGGTGCCATGGGCGTGGTCTACAAGGCGACCGATTCGCTGCTGGAGCGTTCGGTGGCGGTGAAGACGGTCAACATGGCCCTCGAGCGCGACGGCGCGGACCAGTACGAGGCCCGCTTCTACCAGGAAGCACGCGCCGCCGGCGGCCTCAACCACCCCAACATCGTCACCGTCCACGACGTCGGCAAGGCCGGCGACGTGGTCTACATGGCGATGGAGTACATCGAGGGCGTCGAGCTGCGCACGCTGATCAGCGAAGGGCGCCCGCTCGGTGCCGCCCAGGCCATCTCGATCGCGGCGCAGGTCGCCGAGGGGCTCGGCTACGCGCATCAGCACGGCGTCGTGCACCGCGACATCAAGCCGGCGAACATCATGGTGGTGGCGAACGGCCCGGTGAAGATCACCGATTTCGGCATCGCCCGCATGCGCGCCTCGGGCGATCTCACCCAGACCGGCATGCTGCTCGGCTCGCCGAAATACATGTCGCCCGAGCAGGTCATCGGCCGCCGCGCCGACCACCGCTCGGACATTTTCTCCCTCGGCGTGATCCTCTACGAGATGCTCTGCGGCGGGGCGCCCTTCAGCGGCGAGAACGTCACCGCGCTGATGTACCAGATCGTGAACTTCGTGCCGCCGGCGCCGAGCACGGTCAACAAGGACGTGCCCGAGGTGCTCGACTACATAGTGGCGAAAATGCTCGCCAAGCCGGTCGAGGAGCGCTACCAGGACGCGCAGGAAACCGCGCGCGACCTGCGCGAGTTCGAGCGCCAGCTCGCCGCCCCCGCCGCCTCGACACTGCCGCCGCGCCCGGCGAGCGGCCTCGCCACCGGGCCGGAACCGCAGCTGGTCGACACGCACAGCCAGAGCGTGGTCATGGCGCAGTCGGTGAACCGCACGCGGGAACTCGACAAGGTGCCCGAGGCCGTCACGCTGCCGCCCGCGCGCGGGCTGGCGCAGTCCTTCGATTCGATGGAAGCGACGCAGCGCCTGGCCTCCCTCACCGGCGCCGGATTGCCCGCCGTGATCGAGTCGCCGTCGCAGACGGCGACCCAGGCGATCAACTCGATCCCGCGGGCGCCGCGGGGCGGATGGCGGCGGCGCGACTGGCTGCTCGTCGGCGGCGCCGCAGTGGTGGGGCTGATTGTGGCGGGCGCGATCGTCAACCGCCGCGATCGCCGCTGACGCGCTAGCGGCCGCCGCAGTCGGCCGGCATCGCGCTGACCGGGTAGCCCTTGCAGTTCCAGCTGACCTTGCCGCCCTGGAGCGACGGCGTGATGGCGACTTCGAGAGCGTTCTTCTCGTTCCAGCCGCGGATCGCGCCGTCATCGGAGACGATCCATTTGAACTCGCCGTGCTTCGGATCGCTTTTGCGCTCGACTCTTACGCCCTTGCCCGAGCCGGGGAGGTTGCCGCTTTTCTGCGCCGCGGCGGCCACCTGCTGCTTGGCCGCCTCGGCACCGGCAATCAGCGCCTGCGCAGCCTCTTTCGCTTCCGCGCCCGCCATGTGAGGCAGCACGACCGCAACCACGAGGAACCCGATCAAGGCGAGTCCCGCAACTACCAGCAAGCCGACGCGCATGTTGTCGCCCCCTTTTTTCTTGTCCTCCGCTCGCGCAACCGAGCTTAACACGCGGCTGCGCCCCCTTGCATGGTGACCCGGCAAATTCGCATCCATGGGCGGGTCCAAGGCGTGGGATACCGCGACTACTTGCGTGACGAAGCCGACAGGCTCGGCGTCACCGGCTGGGTGCGCAACCGCGCCGACGGCAGCGTCGAAGCCGTCGTTCAGGGCAGCGCCGAGGCAGTTGAGCGGATCCTCTCCTGGGCGCGTCGCGGCCCGCCGGCCGCGCGCGTCGCGCAATTGAGCGCGGACGCGCCCGCCGCCGAATTCGACCGCCCCTACGCTCGCTTCGAGCGCTGGCCCAGCCTCTAGGCCGCGGAGTAAACGACCTGGACGTTCTCGGGCGCGAGCCACGCGCCCAGCTCGTCGATCAGGCCGGCTTCCGGCCGCACGCGCCAGGCATCGCCGAGCGCCACTTCGCACATCGCCGTGGAATTGCGGTACGCAACGATGACCTGGCAGGCACCGCTGCCCGACGCCCGATACGGCGCGAGCACCTGCTGCAGGCGCTTCGCGTCGGCCTCGCCGTTCATCGCGATGCGCAGCCGGGCCGCATAGCGGCCGCGCAGCGCAGCGAGATCGAGCAGCTCGTCGGCGCCGACCCGCAGGCCGCCGGAAAACTCGTCGTTCTGCACCTTGCCGGAGACGACCAGCAGCGCGTCCTCCTTCAGCTTCTCGCGGTGCTTCTCGAACA
>DASQGB010000187.1:0-3955 GCA_035632815.1 Burkholderiales bacterium
AGCGTGATCACCGAGCGCGCGCTCCACAGGGCGGCGAACACCGCGATCGCCAGGGCGGCGAACACCGCGCCGAAGGCGATTTGCAGGTAGCGCAGCGGCGCGTAGGCTTCTGCGGCGTCCATCTCGATGCCCACGCCCATGCCGTACTCGGGAAGCCAGCGCGCCGCGCCGATCACCGTGGCGCCGCGGTGATTCACGTAGGGCTCGAGCACCGCGCCGTCATCGACGCTCGCGCGCAGCGGCGTTACCTCGCCGGAACGCTCGCCCGTCAGAATCGTCCCGAGCGCATCGAAGGCAAAGGTCTCGCCGCTCTGCCCGAACCGCGCCGCCTGCGGACCCAGGACGCGCAGCGCGTTCACCTGCGAATCGAGCAGGGTTTTCATGCTCTCGGCGCGCAGCTCGCGCAGCGAGCCTTCCACCGCGCGGTAGGTCCAGTAGCCGAGCGCCAGCAGCAGCACCGAGACCACCAGGATCGTGCTGGCCCACACCGGCACCGAGCTCGCGCGCGGCCGGGGCGCCTCCGCGGGCTGAACTGTATTAGTCAGGTTTAGGGGATGGGAACGGCCGACAGCAGCTGTGCGCCGACGTCGACGCGGCGCTGCGAATCGTGCGCCGGGCGCAGCCGGTGCACCGCCACGCCGGGCAGGATCGCCTGCACGTCTTCGGGGATCACCTTGTCGCGGCCCTCGAGCATGGCCCAGGCGCGCGCCGAGTGCACCAGCGCGAGCGCGGCGCGCGGCGAAAGGCCGGCGATGTAGTCGGGCGCGCGCCGCGTATGCGCGACGATTGCCTGCACGTAGTCGAGCAGCGCCGGGGAGACGTGGACGCGGTGCACGTTCGCCTGCAGCTCCATCAGCTCCGCCGGCGTCATGCAAGGGTCGAGCGTCGCGAGCATGTCGCGCCGGTCGGTGCCGGAGAGCAGCGCGCGCTCCGCGTCGCGGTCCGGATAGCCGAGCTCGATGCGCATGGTGAAGCGGTCTAGCTGCGACTCGGGCAGCGGGAAGGTGCCGACCTGCTCGGAAGGGTTCTGCGTGGCGATGACGAAGAACGGCTCGGGCAGCTTGCGCGTCTCGCCCTCGACGGTGACCTGGTGCTCCTCCATCGCCTCGAGCAGCGCCGACTGGGTCTTCGGCGTGGTGCGGTTCACCTCGTCGGCGAGAATCACCTGCGCGAAGATCGGGCCGGGGTGGAACTTGAAGCCGCCGGTCTCGCGCTCGTAGATGGAGACGCCGATGATGTCGGCGGGCAGCATGTCGCTGGTGAACTGGATGCGCTGGAAGTGCATGCCGAGGGATTTCGCCAGCACGTGGGCGAGGGTGGTCTTGCCCACGCCCGGCAGGTCCTCGATCAGCAGATGGCCCCGGGCGAGCAGACAGGCGAGCGCCAGGCGGACTTGCGTCTCCTTGCCGAGGATGATGCGCCCCGCAGCCTCGATCACCCGCTCGATCGACGCGCCGGCGAGGCTCTGCGGCTGGAACTCGGCCTTCTTTAGCAGCATGCGGCGATTGTACTCGATGCGATAAGATGGATTGCCATGCCCGCGGCGTTCGTCACCCATGCCGATTGTCTCAAGCACGACATGGGCGCCCACCATCCCGAGCGCCCGGCGCGGCTCACCGCGATCGAGGACCAGCTGATTGCCTCCGGCATCGCCCAGCACCTCGAGCGCCACGAGGCGCCGCTCGCCACCGACGAGCAGCTCGCGCGCGTGCATCCGCTGGATTACGTGAACGCGATCCGCAAGGCGGCGCCCCGCTCGGGCACCGTGCACCTCGACCCGGACACCGCCATGAATCCCTGGACGCTGCAGGCCGCGCTGCGTGCTGCGGGTGCCGCCGTCCTTGCCACCGATCTTGTTCTCAAGGAAAAATCCAATGCAGCATTCTGCGCCGTGCGCCCCCCCGGTCATCACGCCTGCCGGGCACGGCCGATGGGCTTCTGCATCTTCAACAACGTGGCGGTGGCGGCGCGCCACGCCGTGCACGCGCACGGCGTCGAGCGCGTGGCGATCATCGACTTCGATGTCCACCATGGCAATGGCACCGAGGACATCTTCGAGGACGATGAGCGCGTGCTGATGGCCTCGACCTTCCAGCACCCGTTCTATCCCTACAGCGGCACCGAGAATCCGGCGCGCAACATGGTCAACGTGCCGCTCGCCGCCGGCGCCGGCTCGAAGGAGTTCCGCGCCGCGGTGCGCGAGACCTGGCTGCCGGCGCTGCACGATTTCGAGCCTGAATTGATTCTTTTTTCCGCCGGCTTCGACGCCCATGCCGAGGACGACATGGCGATGATGCGTCTCACCGATGCCGACTACGGCTGGGTCACCGAGCAGGTGAAGGCGATCGCCGATCGCCACGCCAAAGGGAGAATGGTCTCGATGCTCGAGGGGGGCTACGCGCTATCGGCACTGGGCCGCAGCGCCGTGCAGCACATCCGCGTCCTCGCCGGGCTCAACGCTCCAGCAACAGGTAGTGAAACCCCCAGGGCTTGAGGTCGACGAACAGGCCTTGGCGCTGCAGCTCGGCGCCGTCTCGCTCGTAGCGTTCGCCGCTTAAGAGATCCGTCAGGCGCCAGGGTCCAGGCGCCTCATCGTCCCACGGCAGGCGCACGCTGCCCTGCGAAGCCGTATCGGAATAGTTTGCGGCCACCAGCGAGCGGGCAGGGCCGTTGCGCCATGACCACGCGAGCAGGTTGTGCGCGCTCTGGTTGTCCGGCCAGCCGGTCGCTTCGCACAGGGCCCACTCTCCCTGCAGGCCGCCGTGCGTCTTCTGCGCCTGCAGCAGACGCTGATAGAAGGCGCGCAGAGCGCGATCCTCGGCTTCGGGCGGATGCCGGCGCAGGAACACCGGCATGCGCGCGCGGTAACCCTCGAGCTGACCCTCGTGCAGGAGCTTGGCGCCCGGCAGGGTCATCATCACCACGGCCGCGGCACGCGCGCGACCCTGGGGTGCGAACGTCGCCGCCGCACGCGGCTCGTCGTGGTTCTCCAGAAAGCGCACCAGGCGGTTCTGGTAGTGGATGTCGGCATGCAGATGGCCGCGCACGGCGCCGGCGTTTTCGTGCACCAGGCGGTCGTACAGGCGCTTGTCATAGCAGTAGTCGAAGCCCTGCTGCTGCAGCTCCCATTCGAGGTCCCAGTAGGCCTCGGCGATGAACAGCAGGTCGGGATGCTGCGAGCGCACCTCGCCGATCACGTCGTGCCAGTACTCGGTCGGCGGACGCCGGCCGGCGCGCTCGCCCCAGGTGCGGGCGAACACGTCGTTCATCATCAGCATCGCCATGTCGCAGCGCATGCCGTCGGACTGCTCGGCGATCGCGCGGACCGTTTCCACGGCGGCGCCGCGCAGGCCGGGATGGAAGGCGTTGAGCTGCGCGACATCCGGCCAGGCCGGGAAATAGGGATCGCGCCCGCGGGCGACGACCTTGCCGCCGACGTCGTAAAAGGACTCGGGGTCGCGCTGCAGGTCCTCGGCCTTGCCCTGGATGAAGAACTCGGGCTGCTCGTGTGCCCAGTGATGATCGAGCGCGACGTGGTTCGGCACGAAATCGAGAATGAGGCGCAGGCCGCGCCGCGCGAGCGCCGCCCGCGCCTGCGCAAGGCCCTCCGGTCCGCCGAGCCGGGCATCGACGCGGTATCGCCGGATGCAGTATGGCGAGCCGACGATGTCGTCCTCGACGAGATCCGGCAGCGCGCGCGCGAATTCGCTGCGCAGCTTCGGATCGCGATTGGCGACCTTGATCCCCAACGGGCTGCGCTCCCACACGCCCATCAGCCAGACCGCGTCGACACCGAAGGAGGCGAGCCTGTCCCACTCCTCCCCCGGCACCGAGCCGAGCGTGATCGAGCCGCGCGATCTGGCGCTTAGCTCATGCAGCCATCGCCAGGCGTTGATCTCATAGATCACCGGATGGGCTTGCCACTTCGCCATTACCTCAGCATCCCGCGAGGCAT
>DASQGB010000188.1:0-9214 GCA_035632815.1 Burkholderiales bacterium
GCACGGCTACCTCAACCGCTGCGCGCATGTCGCGATGGAGCTCGACTGGCAGGAAGGGGTATTTTTCGATGCCGACGGGCGCGATTTGCTATGCTCGACGCACGGTGCCGTCTATGACGCGGCGAGCGGAAGATGCCTGGGCGGGCCGTGCAACCGCACGCCGCTGGTGAAGCTCAGGATCGAGGAACGCGAAGGCATGGTCTATTTCACGGGATTCACAGATGACTGAAAACGGTGGTCAATGGGAACGCGAGCTGGTCGCCAAGCTCGCGACGGCGGCGCTAAAGGAGCAGCGCCGCGCGCGCCTTTGGGGCATCTTCTTCAAGCTGCTGACTTTCGCGTACATCACGCTGGTGCTGCTGTTCGCCGTCGACTGGAAGGGCCGGGCGGACATGGGCGGGGGGAAGAAGCACACCGCGATGGTCGAGGTGAGCGGGCTGATCGCGCCGGGCGCCGACGCAAGCGCCGAGAAGATCAACATGGCGCTGCAGGCGGCGTTCAAGGACAAGAACACGCAGGGCGTGGTGGTGCGCATCAACTCCCCGGGCGGCAGCCCGGTCCAGGCGCAGACCGTTTACGACGAGATGCGCAGGCTGCGCAAGAAATATCCCGACATCCCGCTGTACGCAGTGGTCGAGGACATCAGCGCCTCGGGCGGGTACTTCATCGCCGCCGGCGCCGACCGCATCTACGTCAGCAAGGCGAGCGTGGTCGGCTCGATCGGCGTGCTGATGAACGGCTTCGGCTTCACCGGCCTGATGGAGAAGATCGGCGTCGAGCGGCGGCTAATCACCGCGGGGGAGAACAAGGGCATGCTCGACCCGTTCTCGCCGCTGGAGGAGAAGGACCAGGAATACGCCAAGCAGCTCGTCAACGACATCCACCAGCAGTTCATCGGCGTGGTGCGCGAGGGCCGCGGCAAGCGGCTCAAGGAAACCCCCGACATGTTCAGCGGCCTGATCTGGACCGGGCAGAAAAGCGTCGATCTGGGGCTCGCCGACGCCTTCGGCAGCCTCGAGTTCGTGGCGCGCGAGGTCGTGAAAGCCGAGGACATCGTCGACTTCTCGCAGAAAGAGGGCCTCGCCGAGAAGGTCGCCAAGCGCTTCGGCGCTGCCGCGGCGGGCGCGCTCGCCGAGCTCGCGCTCAGGCACTCACCGGGGTTCCGCTAGCAGCAGAAAGACGGCCGGGCGGCGGCCGATGCCGGAACGCTGCCTGCGCCATGCGGCGACCGTGCGGCTGCTGATCGATTCGCCCGGCAGCGTCAGGTCCGCAGCGACGCAGACGCGCGTTTGCGCATCGCAGGACTCCAGCAGCGCCTGCAAAAGGGCGTCGCTGCGGTATGGCGTCTCGATGAAAATCTGGGTTTCGCGCTCCTGTCTCGAGCGTCGTTCGAGTTGCCGGATTCTTTCCGCGCGCTCCGCGCCGTCGCGAGGCAGATAACCGCAGAACGCGAAGCGCTGGCCTTCCAAGCCGGAGGCCATCAGGGCGAGGATGAGCGACGAAGGCCCGATGAGCGGCACCACGCGGAAGCCTGCGCCATGCGCGGCCTCGACCAGCGCCGCGCCCGGATCGGCGATCGCCGGGCAGCCGGCCTCCGACAGTAACCCCAGCGATCTGCCTTCTTTCAGGGCCATGAGCGAAGCATCCGCATCCCCCCCCAGGGGAGCAATGTTCAAATCCCTTAGTGGGCAAGGCATGCCCACGCCGGCGAGGAAGGCGCGCGCGCTCTTGGCATTCTCGACCGCGAAATCGCGCAGGGAGCGCACGATTTCGAGGGCGGGCGCGGGCAGCGCGTCCTTCGCGCCGCCGCCCAGAGGGGTCGCAATGGCGTAGAGGATCAAAGAACGCGCAACCCGGCGTGCTCCAGCATCTCGCTCAGCGCGATCAGCGGCAGGCCGATGAGCGAGGTCGGATCCTGCGTATCGATGCGCGCGATCAGCGCGATGCCCAAGCCTTCCACCTTGGCGCTGCCGGCGCAGTCATAGGGCTGCTCGCGCCGCAGATACGCCTCGATGCGCCCGTCGTCGAGCGCGCGGAACACGACGCGGCAGGGCACGACGCGGGATTGCGCTTCACCGCTCTTGCAGTCGAGCAAGGCGACCGCGGTGTGAAAGTCGGCCGCCTTGCCACTCAGGCGGCGCAACTGGTGCACCGCCGCCGCGTGCCCGCCCGGCTTGCCGAGCTGCTCGCCGTCGCACGAGGCGACCTGGTCGGAGCCCACGATGAGCGCATCGGGAAAGCGCTGCGCGAGCGAGCTCGCTTTGAGCAGCGCGAGGCGCGCTGCGGTAACCGCAGGCGGCTCTCCAGGCAGCGCCTGCTCGTCGGCCTGCGGGGCGGCGACCTCGAAAGGTAGGCCCAGGCGCTCGAGCAGCGCCTTGCGGTAGCGCGAGGTGGACGCCAGCACGAGTCGCCGTTGGTTATCCATCACTTTGTTTTGACGAGGGTTTTCCAAAATGATATCATCCGCGCCGCTTATGTCGTACCAGCCGCTGATCGACGGCTTCGAGTTCGCCACGGCCGGAGCGACGCAGCAAGGGGTTTCGCCGCTCGAGAGCTTTCCTCGCCTGCGCGACATGCTCGCATCGGATGCCGGCGAGATCGCCTGGAAGGTGCAGGGAGTGCGCGACGAGCGTGGCCGTCCGAGCCTGCGCGTTAGCGTGATCGGCAGGGTGTGGCTGCGTTGCCAGCGCTGCCTGGAGCCTTTGCCGTTCGAGGTGCAGACCGATGCGATCCTGGTGCTGGCTGCGACGCAGGCCGAGATCGAAGCCGATCCCGTAGATGTGCAGGCGCCCGACCGCTTGCTCGCCTCGAAGGAAATGCCGGTGCGCGACCTGGTCGAGGACGAGCTGGTCCTCGCCCTGCCGTACGCGCCGCGGCACGACAGCTGCGCGGCGCGCCAGGCAACAGGCGCGGAGGGGAAATTTTCGCCGTTTGCAGGGCTGCGCGGCCTGATGAACAGCAAGCATTGACATTGAGAGGAGCAAGACCATGGCAGTCCAGCAGAACAAGAAATCGGCGTCCCGTCGCGGGATGCACCGCTCGCACGATCATCTGACCGGGCCCGCGATCGCGCTCGAGCCGACTACCGGCGAGACGCACCTGCGCCATCACGTCAGCCCCACCGGGTATTACCGCGGCAAGAAGGTCGTCAAACCCAAAGGCGAGTAGAGCCGCTGATCACCGTAGCCGTGGATTGCATGGGGGGCGATCACGGTCCCCAGGTGACGGTGCCGGCTGCGCTCGACTTCCAGGCGCGCCTGCCCGACGTCGGCATCGTGCTGGTCGGACTGCGCGAGGCGATCGAGGCCGAGCTCACCGCGCGCGGCGTCGCGCCAGGGGCGCGCCTGCGCGTCCACCATGCGCGCGAGGTGGTGTCGATGGACGAGCCCCCGGTCCAGGCGCTGCGCTACAAGAAGGATTCGTCGATGCGCGTTGCCGTGAACCTGGTGAAAAGCGGCGAGGCGCACGCCTGCGTCAGCGCGGGCAACACCGGCGCGCTGATGGCGATCTCGCGCTTCGTGCTGAAAACGCTGCCCGGAATCGATCGTCCGGCGATCGCCACGGTGCTGCCGAACATGCGGGGCGGCTATACGTATGTGCTCGATCTCGGCGCGAATGTCGACTGCACCGCCGAGCAGCTGATGCAGTTCGGCGTGATGGGAGCGATGCTGGTCGGCGCGGTCGAGCACAAGGAACGCCCTTCGGTCGGGCTGCTGAACATCGGCGTCGAGGACATCAAGGGCAACGAAACCGTGAAGCATGCCGCCGAGCTGCTGCGCGACAGCGGACTCAACTTTTCCGGCAACGTGGAAGGCGATGACATCTACAAGGGAACCACCGACGTGGTGGTATGCGACGGCTTCGTCGGCAACGTGCTGCTGAAGGCCTCCGAGGGCGTGGCGATGATGATCGTCGGGTTTCTGCGCCAGGAGTTCACCCGCAATCCCTGGCGCATGCTGGTGGCATGGCTGGCGAAGCCGGTGCGCAAGGCGCTGCGCGCGCGCATGGATCCGGGCAGGTACAACGGCGCGAGCCTGCTCGGCCTGCGCGGCATCGTCATCAAGAGCCACGGCTCGGCCGATGTGTATGCCTTCGGCCAGGCGCTCGAGCGCGCCGTGGACGAGGTTAGAAACAACGTGCCGCAGCGCATCGCCGCCCGCATGGCCGAGATGCCTACCGCAGTCCAATGATCTATTCCAGGATCGCCGGCACCGGCAGCTACCTGCCGCCGCGCGTCATGACGAACGACGAGTTCGCCGCGCGGCTCGATACGAGCGACGCCTGGATCCGCAGCCGCACCGGCATCGTCCAGCGCCACATCGCCGAGGAATCGCAGGCCTCGAGCGACCTCGCGCTCGAGGCGAGCCGCCGCGCTCTCGAGGCGGCGGGTGTCGCGGCCGCCGAGGTCGACCTGATCATCGTCGCCACCTCCACCCCCGACTACATCTTCCCCAGCACCGCCTGCCTGCTGCAGGCGAAGCTCGGCGCGAAGGACTGCCCGGCATTCGATGTGCAGGCGGTATGCAGCGGCTTCGTCTACGCGCTGGCAAGCGCAGACGCGTTCATCAAATCCGGCCAGTACGGGAAAGCCCTGGTGGTCGGCGCCGAAGTGTTCTCGCGCATCCTCGACTGGAACGACCGCGGCACCTGCGTGCTGTTCGGCGACGGCGCAGGCGCGGCGCTCCTCGTCGCCGATGCCAGGCCCGGCATCCATGCGAGCGTGCTGCATGCGGACGGCAGCCAGGTGGGCCTGCTGTCGGTGCCCGGCAACGTCTCGCGCGGCGGCATCGTCGGCTCGCCCTATCTGCAGATGAACGGGCAGGGGGTGTTCAAATTCGCCGTGAAAGTGCTGGAGGAGGTCGCGCGCGAAACGGTGGCCGCGGCGGGGATGCGGCTGGAGGACATCGACTGGCTCATTCCGCACCAGGCGAACGTGCGCATACTGGAGGCCACCGCGCGCAGGCTGGGGCTGCCGAGCGACAAGCTGGTGCTCACCGTAGATCACCACGGCAACACGTCGGCCGCCTCGGTGCCGCTCGCGCTCGACGAGTACATCCGCGCCGGGAAGATCCGCCGCGGTCAACGGGTCATGATGCAGGGCGTCGGCGGCGGATTCACCTGGGGCGCGACGCTCGCGACCATATGAAACTGGCGATGGTCTTTCCGGGGCAGGGATCGCAATCGGTCGGCATGCTCGGCGGCTACCAGGACCTGCCCGAGGTCATCGAGCTGCTGCTCGAGGCGAAGTCGGCGCTCGGCAGCGATTTCATCCGCCTGCTCGACGAAGGTCCGGCCGAGTCGCTCAACCTGACGCTCAACACGCAGCCCGCGATGCTGGTCGCCGGCTATGCCGCGTACCGCGCCTGGCTCGCCCTCGGCGGCCCGCGGCCCGAGATCGTAGCCGGCCACAGCCTGGGCGAGTACAGCGCGCTGGTTGCCGCCGGCGCGCTCGCCTTCCGCGATGCCCTGCCGCTGGTGCGCTTTCGCGCGCAAGCCATGCAGGAGGCCGTGCCGCAGGGCACCGGCGCGATGGCGGCGATTCTGGGCCTCGACGACCAGGCCGTGAGTCAGGCTTGCGCCGAGGCGCAAGGCGCGGTGCAGGCGGTGAATTTCAACGCGCCGGGGCAAGTGGTCATCGCCGGCGAGAAAGCCGCGGTGGAGCGCGCCGTCCTGCTGTGCAAGTCGCGCGGCGCGAAGCGCGCGATGCCGCTGCCGGTGAGCGCGCCGTTTCACTCGTCGCTGATGCAGCCCGCCGGCGAGAGGCTCGAGCAGCATCTGCAGGATGTCGACATTGCCGCGCCGCGCATTTCGCTCATCAACAACATCGATGTGCGCATTGAAACCAACCCGCAGGCGATCAGGGACGCGCTGGTGCGCCAGGCATCGGGGCCGGTGCGCTGGGCCGAGACGATCCGCAGGATGGCCGAGCTCGGCGCGACGCACATCATCGAGTGCGGCCCGGGCAAGGTCCTCGCCGGCCTGACGAAGAGAATTTCGCCCGACACGCAGAGTCTCGCGCTTGCCGACCGCGCCTCGCTCGAGCAGGCGCTCGAGGCGGTGAAAGGATGAGCATGCTGGAAGGTAAAGTGGCCCTGGTCACGGGCGCCTCGCGCGGCATCGGACGCGCCGTCGCGGCCGAGCTGGCGAAGCACGGCGCCAGAGTCGTCGGCACGGCGACTTCGCAGGACGGCGCAAAAGGCATCCCCGGGACGGGAAAAATCCTGGACGTGCGCAATGCAGCGCAATGCGATGCGCTCGTAGAGGCGGTGCAAAAGGAATTCGGCGACATCGCGATCCTCGTCAACAACGCCGGCATCACGCGCGACAACCTCGCGCTGCGCATGAAGGACGCCGACTGGGACGAGGTGCTGGAGACCAACCTGCGCGCGGTGTTCCGCCTGTCGCGCGCGGTGATGCGCGGCATGATGAAGGCGCGCTGGGGCCGCATCATCAACATCACCTCGGTCGTCGCCGCCGCGGGCAACCCGGGCCAGGCCAACTACGCCGCCGCCAAGGCCGGCGTGGTCGGCATGACCAAGTCGCTGGCGCGCGAGCTGGCAAGCCGCAACATCACGGTCAACTGCGTCGCGCCGGGCTTCATCGACACCGACATGACTCGCGCGCTGAGCGAGGAGCAGAGGAAGGCGCTGCTCGAGCATATCCCTCTGGGGCGCCTGGGCAGCGGCGAGGACGTCGCGGCGGCGGTAGCGTATCTCGCTTCGCCCGGCGGCGGATATGTCACCGGCGCGGTCCTGCACGTGAACGGCGGGATGTATATGTCGTAGAATACGGCCCCTCTTTTGCCCCCCGGAATCGCATCCCCAAAACAGGGAAGGAGCAGCGGATGGAGAACATCGAACCACGCGTCAAGAAGATCATCGCCGAGCAGCTCGGAGTGAACGAGGCCGAGATCAAGAACGACTCCTCCTTCGTCGACGACCTGGGCGCGGACTCGCTTGACACCGTCGAGCTGGTGATGGCGCTCGAGGAGGAGTTCGAGACCGAGATCCCGGACGAGGAGGCCGAGAAGATCGATACGGTGCAGAAGGCCATCGACTACATCAAGGCGCATGCCAAGTCCTAAGTGAGTCGCCGCAGAGTCGTAGTCACCGGGCTGGGCATCGTCTGTCCGATCGGCAACACCGTCCAGCAGGCCTGGGACAACGCGCTCGCCGGCAAATCGGGCATCACGCGCATCACGCGCTTCGACCCGTCGCGCCTTTCCAGCCAGATCGCCGGCGAGGTGAAGGGCTTCGACGTGGCGCCGTACATGTCGCCGAAAGACGCGCGCCGCGTGGATCTGTTCATCCACTACGGCATGGCCGCCGGCCTGCAGGCCTGGCGTGATGCGGGCGTGCAGCTTACGCCCGCCAACGCCGAGCGCATCGGCGTCAACTTCGGCTCCGGCATCGGCGGCCTGCCGCTGATCGAGGCGATGGACGAGGAGCTGCACAAGAATGGGCCGCGCCGCATCTCGCCGTTCTTCATCCCCGGCACCATCATCAACATGATCGCGGGCCTCTTGTCGATTGAAACCGGCGCCAAGGGCCCCAACCTGGCGATGGTGACCGCCTGCACCACTTCCACGCATTGCATCGGCGAGGCCGCCAAGTCGATCCGCTACGACGAGACCGACGTGATGATCGCCGGCGGCGCGGAGGCGGTGATCACTGAGCTCGCGGTCGGCGGTTTTGCCGCCGCGCGCGCCCTCTCGACCCGCAACGACGATCCCGCGAGCGCGAGCCGCCCCTGGGACAAGGAGCGCGACGGCTTCGTCCTGGGCGAAGGCGCCGGCGCCGTGGTGGTCGAGGAGTACGAGCATGCGAAGGCGCGCGGCGCGCGCATCTACTGCGAGGTGGCCGGCTACGGCGTCTCGGCCGATGCCCACCACATGACCGCCCCGCCGGAGGACGGCGACGGCGGCTTTCGCGCGATGCGCAACGCCTTGAAGGACGCCGTCCTGGACGCCTCTTCGGTCGACTATATCAACGCCCACGGCACCTCGACTCCGCTGGGCGACGTGGCGGAAACCCGCGCGGTGAAGCGCCTGCTCGGCAGCCACGCCGCGAAGGCGGCGGTCAATTCGACCAAGTCGATGACCGGCCACCTGCTGGGCGCGGCGGGTGGCGTCGAGGCGGTCTTCACCGCGCTGGCGATCCGCGACCAGGTCTCGCCGCCGACCATCAACCTGCGCACGCCCGACCCCGACTGCGACCTCGACTACGTCCCCAACGCGGTGCGCCGCATGCCTATTCGCGTCGCGCTGTCCAATTCGTTCGGCTTCGGCGGCACCAACGGCACGCTCGTCCTGAGCCGCCTTTGAGCGGCGCGCGCACCCTGCGGCTGGAGTTGGCGCCGTCCCCCAGGCTGGCGGCCGCGATCGTCGCGCTGCACGCGGCCGCCGCGGCCTGTGCCGCACTGGTGCTCTCGGGCGGGGCGGGCGCGCTTCTCGCGGCCGCTTTCCTCGCGCTCGGGCTGGCGGCGGCGTGGAGCCGCGCGCTGCTCGGGTCGCGCAGCTCGGTGCGGGCGATCGAGCTGGGCGAGGCCGGCGCGACGCTCGAGCTTGCCGGCGGCGAAAGGCTCCCGGCGCAGCTCGGCCCCCGGCGCTATGTCAGCCGGTACCTGGTGACGCTGGCGGTCCGCCGGCCGCGGCGCCGCACCCTGCTGGTCACGGCCGACATGCTGAGCGACGATTCGTTCCGCTCGCTGCGCATCTGGGCGCTGTGGGGCAGGCTGCCCGGCGTGGCGGCAAAGCAACTGCCGGCGTGAGCGCCGCCGTCCCCCGACGTCGAACTATTTCCAAGTGCGTGTGTCTGTGGCACATAGGTGTTGTCATACGGACTGCGAGTCCGGGGGTGGGGAGCCCTCGCCGTGCAGCGCAGCGGCCGGTTTGAAGGCGCGGTTGCATGTCTGACCGCGAGATCGACCGGCAGCTGGTGCAGCGGGCACAGCGTGGCGACAAGCGGGCTTTCGGGCTGCTTGTCGAGAAGTACCAGCGCAAGCTTGCGCGGCTGCTGTCGCGCTTCATACGCGATCCGGCCGAGGTCGAAGATGTGACGCAGGAGGCGTTCATCAAGGCCTACCGGGCACTCCCCGCATTCCGTGGCGACAGCGCGTTTTACACGTGGCTGTACCGGATTGGAATTAATACGGCCAAGAACTATCTCATGGCCATGGGTCGGCGGGCGCCGACCTCGACCGAGGTGGAGGCCGA
>DASQGB010000189.1:0-3365 GCA_035632815.1 Burkholderiales bacterium
CCGGTGATGACGATGGCGCCGACGCCTTCATCGGCGTCGAAAGTCCGCAGCGCCTCGCCCAGCTCCTCCATGAGCTCGGGGCTAAGCGCGTTCAGCTGCTTGGGGCGGTTGAGGGTAATGAGCCCTACGCGTCCTTTTCTCTCTACTTTAATGAGTTCAGACATGTTTTTTCTTCAGCTCAGAAAGAGGTACGGCTCCCGGGATATCGATCCGCTTGCGGTTGGGCTCCGCCGCGGTCAACGCATCGACTTCCCTCATCGTATTCATGGATCTGACTGCGAGCTGTTGGTAAAGAAGCATGTTGTCGCGCTTCCAGCCGAGCTCCTGCTCCGAGAGCTCGCGCAGCACGCGCGCCGGAATTCCGGCGGCGAGCGAGCGCGGCGGGATGCGCGCCTCGGCTTTGACGAGGGCGAGCGCCGCGACGACCGCGTCTTCGCCCACCTCGGCGTTGTCGTTGACCACGCAGTTCATGCCGATCAGCGCGCCGCGCCGGATCACGCAGCCGTGCAGCACCGCGCCATGGCCGACCGTGACCTCCGCGCCCGCCACCGTGTCCTTGCCGGGAAAGCCGTGCAGCATGCACGCGTCCTGGATATTGGCGCCCTCCTCGACCACGATGCGGCCGAAATCGCCGCGCAGGCTGGCGCAGGGACCGATGTAGGCGCGCGCGCCGACGATCACATCGCCGATCAGCACCGCGCTCGGATGGACATACGCACTCGGGTGCACGACGGGCGTAATGCCGTCGATCGCATAGACTTTTGGCATGGCAGAATTCTAAACCCATGCCTTCCGTCCTCGTTTCGCTGGATTCCGGCGTTCTGCAGATCACGCTGAACCGCCCGGAGAAGCTGAACGCGCTGAATCCCGAGATGCACCAGCTGCTGCGCCAAGCGCTCGAGCGCGCCGCCGACGAGCCCGAGGTCCGCGCGCTGCTGCTGACCGGCGCCGGGCGCGGCTTCTGCACCGGACAGGACCTCGCCGAGCGCGATGTCAGCGCCGGCGCCGCGGCCATCGACCTGTCGGTGTCGCTCGGCTCACATTACAACCCGCTGGTGCGGCGGCTGCGCGAGCTGCCCAAGCCCATCGTGTGCGCCGTCAACGGTGTTGCCGCCGGCGCCGGGGCGAACATCGCGCTCGCCTGCGACCTCGTGCTCGCCGCGCGCTCGGCGAGCTTCGTGCAGGCCTTCTGCAGGCTCGGCCTGGTACCGGACTCGGGCGGCACGTATTTCCTGCCGCGTCTCGTCGGACCGGCGCGCGCGATCGGCCTCGCGCTGCTGGGCGACAAGCTCTCCGCGGAGGACGCCGAGCGCTGGGGCCTCATCTGGAAGGTGCTCGACGACGAGCGGCTCGCCGCCGAGGCCACCGCGCTCGCGCGCCGGCTCGCCACCGGGCCGACCAAGGGCTACGGCCTGCTGAAAAAGGCGCTGCACGCCTCCTACGGCAATTCGCTCGACGCGCAGCTCGACCTCGAGCGCGACCTGCAGCGCGAAGCCGGGCTCTCCGACGACTACCGCGAGGGCGTGAGCGCATTCAAGGAAAAGCGCGACCCGCGCTTCAAAGGCAAGTGAAGAGCTTCCCCCTCGAGCCGATCGAGAAATGCTCGTCGAAGGAATTGAGGGACCTTCAACTCAGCCGCATGCAGTGGTCCCTGCGCCACGCCTACGACAACGTTCCCCATTACCGCAGAAAATTCGACGCCGCAGGCGTGAAGCCGCAGGACTGCCGCTCGCTCGAGGACCTGGCTAAGTTTCCTTTCACCACCAAGGCCGACCTGCGAGAGACCTACCCCTTCGGCCTGTTCGCCGTCCCAATGGACCGCATCGTGCGCATCCACGCCTCCTCCGGCACCACCGGCAAGCCGACGGTGGTCGGCTATACCGCGAAGGACATCGACACCTGGACGCAAGTCATGGCGCGCTCGATCCGCGCCGCGGGAGCGCGGCCGGGCGACAAGGTGCACGTCGCCTACGGCTATGGACTGTTCACCGGCGGGCTCGGTGCGCACTATGGCGCGGAGCGCCTGGGCCTTGCCGTCATTCCGCTGGGCGGCGGGATGACCGAACGCCAGGTCCAGCTCATCAACGACTTCAAGCCCGAGATCATCATGGTGACGCCGAGCTACATGCTGGCGATCGCCGACGAGATGGAGCGCCAGGGCCTCGATCCGCGCGAATCGTCGCTGCGCCTCGGCATCTTCGGCGCCGAGCCATGGACGAATGAACTGCGACTCTCCATTGAAAAACGACTGTCACTGGATGCCCTTGATCTCTACGGCCTATCCGAGGTGATCGGCCCCGGCGTGGCGCAGGAATGCGTCGAGGCCAAGGACGGCCTCACCATCTGGGAGGATCACTTCTATCCCGAGGTCGTCGACCCCGCCAGCGGCGAGCCGCTGCCCGAAGGCGAGAAAGGCGAGCTGGTGTTCACCTCGCTCACCAAGGAGGCGCTGCCCGTGATCCGCTACCGCAGCCGCGACCTGACGCGCCTGCTGCCGGGGACCGCGCGCACCATGCGGCGCATGGAGAAAATCACCGGCCGCTCCGACGACATGCTGATCATCCGCGGCGTCAACGTCTTCCCCTCGCAGATCGAGGAGCTGATCCTCAAGCAGCCGGGGCTCAGCCCTCACTACGTCCTGGAACTCTCGAAGGACGGCCCGCTCGATCACCTCACCGTGGTCGTGGAAGGCGAGGATCGCGCCAGAACCGGGCTGCAGCAGAGCATCAAGGCCTATATCGGCATCAGCGTCGATGTGAAGCTGGGCAGCATCGAGCGCTCGATCGGCAAGGCGAAGCGCGTCATCGACAAGCGCCCCAAGTGAAGGGCCTCTCAGGCAAGACCGTGCTGGTCACCGGCGGGGGCGGCGCCATCGGCCGCGCCATCTGCGCGCGCTTCGCAGAAGAGGGGGCGAAGGTACTGGTCGCCGACCGTGATGAGAAAAGCGCAAGAGAAGTAGCGGCGAAGGTGAACGGCAAGGCGCTGGTGTTCGACATTTCCGATTACGCCGCGGCGAAGAAAGCCGTTTCTGCCGAAAGCATCGATGTCCTTGTCAATAACGCGGGCTGGGACCGCTTCCAGAATTTCGTCGACACCGATCCCGCAGAATGGGATCAGCTGATCGATATCAACCTGCGTGGGCCGCTGCACATGCACCACCTCGTGCTTCCGCAAATGCTCGCGCGCGCCGAGAAGGAGGGAAAGGCAGGCCGCATCATCAACATCTCCTCGGACGCGGCGCGCGTCGGGTCCTCGGGCGAGTCGGTCTACGCGGCGTCCAAGGGCGGCATCATCTCGTTCTCGAAGACCCTCGCGCGCGAGGTGGCGCGCAAGGGCATCACCGTCAACGTCGTCTGCCCCGGTCC
>DASQGB010000190.1:0-1574 GCA_035632815.1 Burkholderiales bacterium
TAAAAATAGAAAAGGATCTGAAGCTGGTGCTGCTGGCAAGCGACCGGCGCTCGTACGGCGCGATCTGCGCGCTCATCACCACTGCACGTCGGCGCAGCAGGAAGGGCTCTTATTCGCTTGCGCGCGCCGACGTGGAGGCGCTTGCCGGCACCGGGGTGCTCGTCCTGTGGGTTCCCGGGGAAGATTCGAGCCCTGCGGCATGGCTTGCGGATTATTTCCCAGGGAATGCCTGGATCGCCGCCGAGCTGCATTGCGGACCGAACGATATGGCTCGATTGGATAAATTCAAAGAGCTTTCAAGAAAATGCCAGCTACCCCTTGCAGCAGCCGGCGACGTGCACATGCACCTGCGCTCGCGCCGGCGGCTGCAGGATGTGCTCACCGCGGTGCGGCTGGGGAAGCCGGTGGCCCAGTGCGGGCATGCGCTGTACCCGAACGCCGAGCGCAGCCTGCGGCTGCGCATGCGCCTCGCGCAGATCTACCCGGGGGAGTTGCTGGCCGAAACGCTTCGCATCGCTTCCCGCTGCGATTTTTCCCTTGAAGAGCTGCGGTATGAGTATCCGCAAGAGCTGGTGCCGCAGGGCGAGACGCCGGCGAGCTGGCTGCGCAAGCTGACGCAGGACGGTTTGCGTTGGAGGTTTTCTGCGGGCATTCCGGAAAAAGTGCAGCAGCTGGCAAACCATGAGCTCGCGCTGATCGCCGAGCTCGGCTACGAGCCGTTCTTCCTCACGGTGCACGATGTGGTGCGCTTCGCGCGCGAGAGCGGCATCCTCTGCCAGGGCCGGGGCTCGGCGGCCAACTCGGTGGTGTGCTACGCCCTGGGCATCACGGAAGTCGACCCGGCGCGCATGAGCATGCTGTTCGAGCGCTTCGTCTCGAAGGAGCGCAACGAGCCGCCCGACATCGACGTCGACTTCGAGCACCAGCGGCGCGAGGAGGTGATCCAGTACGTCTACGGCAAGTACGGCCGCGACCGCGCCGCGCTCGCCGCCACGGTGATCTGCTACCGCACGAAGAGCGCGCTGCGCGACGTGGGCAAGGCGCTCGGCATCGATTCCTCGAATCCGCTCATGGAGCTCGCCGCGACGCTGCGCGGCTTTCCGCGGCATCTGTCGCAGCACGTCGGCGGCTTCGTCATCTCGCGCGGGCCGCTCGCCGAGCTGGTGCCGATCGAGAACGCGGCGATGCCCGAGCGCACGGTGATCCAGTGGGACAAGGACGATCTGGAGGCGCTTGGACTGCTCAAGGTGGACGTGCTCGCGCTGGGCATGCTGTCAGCAATTAAAAGAGCCCTTCATTTCGTCGGGATGAAGATGCAGGAGGTTCCGGCCGAAGACCCTGCGGTCTACGCCATGATCCAGAAGGCCGACACCATCGGCGTGTTCCAGATCGAGTCGCGCGCGCAGATGAGCATGCTGCCGCGCCTCAAGCCCGCGAATTTCTACGACCTGGTGATCGAGGTGGCGATCGTGCGCCCGGGGCCGATCCAGGGCGGCATGGTGCATCCGTACCTGCGGCGCCGGCGCGGTCTCGAAGTCGTGACCTATCCCAGCCAGGAAGTGAGGAAGGTCCTG
>DASQGB010000191.1:0-2093 GCA_035632815.1 Burkholderiales bacterium
GTAGGACAGGCCGAGCGCGCGCGCCGCCTCGTACTGCCCGCGCGGGATCGCCTGCAGTCCGCCGCGCACCACTTCGGCCAGGTACGCCGCGGCGAACAGGATCAGCGCGATCTGCGCGCGCAGCAGCTTGTCGATGCTCACGCCCGAGGGCAGGAACAGCGGCAGCATCACCGACGCCATGAACAGCAGCGTGATCAGCGGCACGCCGCGGATCAGCTCGATGTAGCCGATGCACAGCGCGCGGATCAGCGGCAGCTCCGAGCGCCGGCCGAGCGCGAGGAAGATCGACAGCGGGAAGGCGACCGCCACGCCGAAGGTGGTAAGCAGCAGCGTCAGGATCAGGCCGCCCCAGCGCTCGTTTTCGACGAAAGGCAGGCCGAACAGGCCGCCCCACATCAGGACGGCAATGAATAACAGCCCGAGGAGCCAGATGAGCGCCAGCCACCACCGCCAGAAGGTCCTGAAGGCGCTCATTGCCCAGAGGGAAATCAAGGCCAGGATTGCCAGCCCCGGCCGCCAGTGCTGGTCGAACGGATAGGTGCCGAACAGGATGAAGCGGTGCTTCTCGGCGATGAAGCCCCAGCACGCGCCCTCGGAAGCGCGGCAGGCGGCGGCATCGGGCCGCCACACCGCCTCGACGACGGCCCAGTCGACGAACGCCGCCAGCAGCTTGAGGAGCAGCAGGGCAAGCACCAGCGTGAAGAGGGCGTTGAGCCACTTCATCGCAGGGCGATGCGCGCGTTGTACCAGTTCATCAGCGCCGAGATCGACAGGCTGATGGTGAGGTACACCGCCATGATCGTGACGATGCCCTCGATCGCCTGCCCGGTTTGGTTCATGGTGGTGTTGGCGATCGACACCAGGTCGGGATAACCGATCGCCACGGCGAGCGAGCTGTTCTTCACGAGGTTCAAGTACTGGCTGGTGAGCGGAGGCACGATCACGCGCAGCGCCTGCGGCATCACCACCAGGCGCGTCGTCTGGCCGGACTTCAGTCCGATGGCGTAAGCGGCCTCGACCTGGCCGCGCGAGATCGCCAGGATGCCGGCGCGCACGATCTCGGCGATGAACGCCGCGGTGTAGGTGCCCAGCCCGATGAGCAGCGTGGCGAACTCGGGCGACACGCCGATGCCGCCGGCGAAGTTGAAGCCCTGCAGCGACGGCACGCTCTCGAAGCTCGGAAAGAACATCCCGCGGTTGGAGAGGAACACCCCCGGCAGCGGCTGCAGCGCCTCGCGCGGATGCGGCAGCACCTCGGTGATCAGCGCGTACCAGAAAAAGAGCTGCACCAGCAGCGGCACGTTGCGTATGAATTCGACATACAGTGCAGCAAGGGTTCTTAGAAGAAAGTTCCTGGTGAGGCGTAAAAGGCCTACCAGCGTCCCCAGCACAGTGGCGACGACGATGCCGATCGCCGAGACCGCGAGCGTATTGACGAGCCCGACGGTCAGCGCCCTGAGGTAGCTGTCCGCCGCACCGTAGCGCAGGAAGAAGCTCTCGCCGATCTCGAAGCCCGCCTCGCGCTGCAGGAAGGCGAAGCCGCTCGCGATGCGCCGCTCCTCCAGGTTGGCCACGGTGTTCGAAATGAGAAACCAGGCCACGCCGAGGACTGCCGCGAGCGCCGCGCCCTGATAGGCTATTCCCTTCGCCTTCCTATAATCGAGCGCCATGAGTGCCCGCAAGCTTACCCGGCAGGACCTGCGCGAAGCCGCCGAGCGATTCAAGAACTGGGGACGTTGGGGACCGGACGACGAGATCGGGACGCTGAACTATACCCGCCCCGAGGACATCGTCGCGGCGGCGCGCCTGGTGCGCAAGGGCAAGGTGATCTCGCTCGCCCTCAATTTCGACAACCACGGCCCGCAGGGCGCGAAGAGCAATTACCCGGCGCTCGGCCGCATCAACCCGGTGCACACCATGCTGCGCACCGGGACCGATGCCTACTCGGGCGTGCTCGACCACCGCGGCATCCGCGCCGCCGACGACATGGTGGTGATGCCGCTGCAATGCGGCACGCAATGGGACGGCCTGGGCCACATCTTCTACGAGAACCACATGTGGAACGGCTACGACTGCCGCGAGGTCACCTCGGC
>DASQGB010000192.1:0-8662 GCA_035632815.1 Burkholderiales bacterium
CCTGCCGCTCGGCGCCACCGCCTTCGTGCTCGCGCAGCGCTACAAGCTGCTCGAAGCCGAGACCTCGACCGGCGCGGTGATTTCGACGGCAGCCTCCGTGCTCACTGTTTCGCTGGTTATGGCGCTGCTCGCGGGACGCTAGGCTTAGGCCAACGCTTCAGCGAGGACGCGGGCGACGTGCCAGGCGGGGCGCCGCGTGCCGTCCGCGATCTGATGCCTGCAGCTCGTGCCGTCGGCGACCACCAGGGCGTCGGGTGCCCGCCTGATCGCAGGCAGCAGGCTCAACTCCGCCATCTTCATCGACACCGCGTAATGCTCGGTTTCGTAGCCGAAGCTTCCTGCCATTCCGCAGCAGCTGGTTTCGATCTCCTTCACCTTCAGCCCCGGCACCATGCCGAGCACCTGCTTCACCGCGGGCATCGCATCGAAGGCCTTCTGGTGGCAATGGCCATGCAGAAGAACCTCCTGGTCCGTCGCCTCGAACTTCAGTTTGCCCGGGTGGCGCGCGAGAAACTCCTCGAACAGGAATGAATTGCTCGCCAGGGCTTCGGTGCCCGGCAGGAGCACGGCGTATTCGTCGCGCAGCGTGAACAGGCAGGACGGCTCCAGGCCGATTACCGGGATGCCGCGTGCCGCCCAGGCGCCCAGCGCTTCCTGGACGCGGCGCGCTTCGGCCTTCGCCTGCTCGACCATCCCCACCGAAAGGAAGGTCCGCCCGCAGCACAGCGGCCGGCCGCCCATCAGCGGCTCGGCAACGTGCACGCGATAGCCGGCGGCCTCGAGGACCCGGATCGCGGCGCGCGCGTTCTCGGGCTCGAACCAGCGGTTGAAGCTGTCGACGAACAGGACCACCTCCTGCTCGCCGCTCTTCGCCCAAGCGCGCTCGACGAAACGGTCCCAGCGCCACTTCGGCAGCTGGCGCTGCGGCGAGAAGCCGATCAGCGGCTTGAAGAGATCGAATACCAGGTTTGCGATCGGTGCGAAGGTGGCCGCCCAAGGGGCGTACCGCGGCAGATAGCCGATGGCGCGATCGCGCAGCGTCAGGCCGTGGCGCGCCTTGTAATGCGCGAGGAACTCGATCTTCATGCGCGCCATGTCGACGCCGGTCGGGCATTCGCGCTTGCAGCCCTTGCACGAGACGCACAGATCGAGCGCCTCCTTGACGTCTTCGAACGGCAACTGTCCCGACAGCGCCAGCCGCAGGGTATTGGCCCGCCCGCGAGTCAGGTGCACCTCGTCGAGGGTGGCGCGATACGACGGGCACATCGTCCCGGCGTCGAACTTGCGGCAATGGCCGTTGTTGTTGCACATCTCGACGGCCTTGTCGTAGCCCCCCCATTCCGACCAGTCGAGGGCGCCCGGCGGCACGCGCGTGTCGTAACCCGGCTTGTAGCGAAACAGGCTTCGGTCGTCCATGCGCGGCGGATTGACGATCTTGCCCGGGTTCATGAGCCCTTTGGGATCGAGCCAGGACTTGATCTCGGCGAGGCATGCCGTGAGGCGTGGCCCGAAGAACGGCGCGATCCATTCCGAGCGCACCAGGCCGTCGCCGTGCTCGCCGGAATACGCCCCCTTGTACTGCTTCACGAAGGCGCAGGCCTCCTCCGCGATGGCGCGCATCTTGTGCGCCCCGTCGCGGCGCATGTCGAGCACCGGGCGCACATGCAGCGTTCCGACCGAGGCGTGCGCATACCAGGTGCCGCGCGTACCGTGCTTCTCGAATACCTGGGTCAGCCGCTCGGTGTACTCGGCCAGGTGCTCGAGGGGCACCGCGCAGTCTTCAATGAAGGAGACCGGTTTCCCGTCCCCTTTCATGCTCATCATGATGTTAAGGCCGGCCTTCCTGACTTCCCACAGCTCCTTCTGCTGCCGTGGGTCGGTGATCTCGACCACGCTTTGGGCCAGGCCCAGGTCGGCCATCAGCTCGGTCAGCTGCCTGAGCTTCGGGCGCTGATCTTCCTCTCCGGAGAACTCGACCAGGAGGATCGCGTCCGGATCGCCCTTGATGAACGCGTCCACGGTCTTGCGGAACGCGGCGATGCCGCGCGCAAGGCCGATCATGGTGCGATCGACAAGCTCGACCGCCGACGGACCCAGCTTGACGATGTGCTGCGTGAGGTCCATCGCGGTGTGGAACTTGGGGAAGTGGCACACGCCCAGCGCGCGCGCCGGCGGCAGCCGGGAGAGCTTCAGGTGCAGCCGCTCGAACCAGGCGAGGGTGCCCTCCGAGCCGACCAGCAGATGCGCTGCGTTCGCATGCGGCGGGCCGAGGTGGTCCAGGTTGTACCCCGCCACCTTGCGCAGCAGCTTCGGAAAGCGCGCTTCGATCTCGTCTTTTTCGCGCTCGTAGAGAGAGCGCAGTCTGGCAACGAAATCCGTATACCCCGCAGGGGCGGAGGCGTCGTTCATCGGGCCGAATATCCAGCGCTCGCCGGTCGCGGTGAACGCCTCGATCGCCGCGACGTTGTGCACCATGTTGCCGTAGGCGATCGAGCGCGAGCCGCAGGAATTGTTGCCCGCCATGCCGCCCAGCGTCGCCTGCGCGCTGGTGGAGACATCGACCGGGAACCACAGGCCATGCGCGCGCAGCTGCGCGTTGAGCGCGTCGAGCACCACACCGGGCTGTACCACCGCTCGCAATCCGGCGGGGTCTATTTCGACGACCTTGTTCAGGTACTTCGTATGGTCGATGACCAGCGCCGCGCCGACCGCCTGGCCGCATTGCGAGCTGCCCGCTCCGCGCGGCAGGATCGGTATCCCTTCCTCCAGCCCGATGGCCATCGCCGCGCGCGCCGCTTCCTCGCTGCGGGGCACCACGATACCCAGCGGCTCGATCTGGTAGATCGACGCGTCGGTGGAATAGCGGCCCCGGCTAGCGCGGTCGAACAGCATCTCGCCGTCGACTTCCCTGCGCAGGCGCGCGGCGAGCGATGAGTCGCCGGCCTTTACGATCCTGATGGGGAACGCTGGGGCATTCATGCTGGGCGAAGTAGAATACCCCAGATGCCCCGTCGCGCCGGCCGTCACTTCCTGCAGATCCCCGGTCCCACCAACGTGCCCGACCGCGTGCTGCGCGCGATCGATTTTCCGACGATGGATCACCGCGGCCCGGACTTCGCCGACCTCGGCAAGGCGGTGCTCGCCGGCATGAAGCGGGTCTTCAAGAGCACGCAGGGGGAAGTGGTGATCTACCCGGCCTCTGGCACCGGCGCGTGGGAGGCGGCGCTCGTCAACACGCTGTCTCCCGGTGATCGAGTCCTCATGTCCGAGACCGGCCATTTCGCGGTCCTGTGGCAGAAGCTCGCGCAGCGCCTCGGCCTCGAGGTGGAATTCATGCCCGGGGACTGGCGCCACGGCGCCGATCCCGACGCCATCGAGAAGCGGCTGCGCGCCGACGCCGACAGGCGCATCAAGGCGGTGTGCGTCGTGCACAACGAGACTTCGACCGGCGTGACTTCGCGCATCGCCGAGGTGCGCCGCGCCATCGATGCCGCGGGCCACCCGGCCCTTTACATGGTCGACACCATCTCGTCGCTCGCCTCGATCGATTACCGGCACGACGAATGGGGCGTCGACGCGACGGTGGCGGGCTCGCAGAAGGGACTGATGCTGCCGCCCGGATTGTCCTTCAACTGCATCTCGCCCAAGGCGCTGGCGGCCTCGAAGACCGCGCGCCTGCCACGCGCCTACTGGGCCTGGGACGACATGCTCGCCAACGGCAAGACCGGCTACTTCCCGTACACCCCGGCGACCAATCTGCTCTATGGGCTGCGCGAGTCGCTGACCATGCTCCTCGACGAAGAAGGCCTCGACCAGGTATTCGCCCGCCACCAGCGCCACGCCGAAGCTACGCGGCGCGCGGTACGGGGCTGGGGACTGGAAGTGTTCGCGCTCGATCCTCGCGAGTACTCCGCCTCGCTGACCGCCGTCCTCATTCCGGCCGGGCACGACGCTGACCGGCTGCGCAAGCTGATCCTCGAGACCTTCGACATGTCCCTCGGCACCGGGCTCACCAAGCTCGGCGGCAAGGTGTTCCGCATCGGCCATTTGGGCGACTTCAATGACCTGACCCTCATGGGCACGCTGGCCGGCGTCGAAATGGGGCTTGTGCTCGCCGGTGTGCCTGTTAAGAAAGAAGGCGTGCAGGCAGCGATGCAATACCTTGCGGACTGCGCAAAGGCGCCGGCCCGCAAGGTCGCCTAACAGCTCAAGGTCGAATGAGCAAGCCGCACCTCGCCTTCTTCGTCGGCGATCCGAACGGCGTCGGCCCCGAGCTCGCCGCGAAGCTGCTCGCGCGTCCTGAGACGCGCGCGGCCGCCGAAGTGACGATATTCGGCGACGCTCGGCTTCTTCCCGCCGGCTCGACGTTCGAAGCGATCCCCGGCCTAGGCGACTCGGCCCTGACTCCGGGCAAGGTCAATCCAGCCGCTGGCCGCTGGGTAGTGGACGGGCTTACGCGAGTGGCGCGGGCGGCGCGCGAGAAGCACGTCGATGGGATCGTGTTCGCGCCGCTCAACAAGCAGGCAATGAAGCTCGGCGGCCTGAAGTACGACGACGAGCAGCATCTTTTCGCCGCGTTGCTGGACGCCAAAGGTTACACGGTGGAGTTCAATGTCATCGACCGGCTCTGGACTTCGCGCGTCACGTCGCATATTCCGCTGAAGGACGTCGCTGGCGCGATCAGTGCCAAGGGCGTGCAGGATGCCGTGCGGATAATCCACCAGGCATTGCGGCGCGGCGGTACTGAGCGACCACGCGTCGCGGTCGCCGGCCTCAATCCGCATGCCGGCGAAGGCGGGACGATGGGTCGCGAGGAAATCGAGATCATCGCGCCGGCGGTAGCGGAGCTGAAGGCTCAAGGAATCGACGCTCGCGGGCCTTTTCCGGCCGACACGGTGTTCCTCGCCGCGAAGCGCGGCGACTTCGACGCGGTGGTCACGATGTACCACGACCAGGGCCAGATCGCGATGAAGCTGATGGGCTTCGACCGCGGCGTCACGGTGCTTGGCGGCTTGCCGGTTCCGATCGCCACTTGCGCGCACGGCACGGCCTACGACATCGTGGGGAAGAACTGCGCGAATCCCGTGCCGCTCTACAACGCCTTCGGCCTCGCGGCGCGCATGGCAATTCACCAGGAAGAGCAGCCCGTCCGGGTGCAGTGATGGGGCCGCTTCAAGGCCTGAAGGTGCTCGAGCTGGCGCAGATCATGGCCGGCCCCACCTGCGGCATGATGCTCGCCGACCTCGGCGCCGACGTGATCAAGGTCGAGCGCGTTCCTGGCGGCGACGACACGCGCAGGATGGACCGCCCCTCGGTGGCCGGAGAATCGGCGGCGTTCATGGCGATGAACCGCAACAAGCGCGGCATCGCGCTCAACCTCAAGCTGCCCGTGGCGCAGGAAGCGCTGAAGCGCATGGCGGCGCGCGCCGATGTGGTCACGGAGAACTATCGCAAGGGCACCCTCGAGAAGCTGGGGCTGGGTTATGAAACCCTGAAAAAAATAAACCCTGCGCTCATCTATTGCTCCATATCCGGCTACGGGCGCAGCGGGCCCTACGCCGACAAGGGCGGCTTCGATTTGATCGCGCAGGGCATGTCCGGGCTGATGGCGGTCACCGGCGAGCCGGGCGGCGCCCCGGTGAAGTCGGGCGGGCCGGTGTGCGACATCAACGCCGGACTGCTGGGCGCGCTCGGCGTGGTGGCGGCCTACGTGCACCGGCTGAAGACGGGTGAAGGACAGCTCGTCGACACCTCGCTCTTCGAGGCCGGCATCCAGCAGACCTACTGGCAGTCGGCGATCTATTTCGCCACCGGCGCGGTGCCCGGGCCGACCGGCTCGGCGCACATCCTGTCGGCGCCCTACCAAGCGTTCCGCGCCGCCGACGGCTGGCTCAACATAGGCGGCGCGAACCAGCCCAACTGGGAGCGGCTCGCACGCGTGCTCGGTGCGCCGGAGTGGATCGAGGATGCGCGCTTTCGTACCAACAGTGAGCGGATGAAGAACCTCGAGGCGCTGACCGGAGTGATGAACGCCCGTCTGCGCACCCGCAAAGTCGACGAGTTGATTGCCGCGCTCGAGGCCGAAGGCGTGCCCTGCGGGCGGATCAACTCGATTGCCGAGATGGCGGCCGACCCGCAAGCGATCGCGCGCGACATGGTCGTCGAGCTGGAGCATCCGCGCGCCGGACGCACGCGGGCGCTCGGCCTGCCGATCAAGCTTTCGCGCACCCCGGGAAAGGTTTCGCGGCCGGCGCCTGTTCTCGGGCAACATACACGTGAGGTGCTGGTCGAATTCGGCTTTTCAGGCCCGGAGATCGACGCCCTGACCGCCTCGGGAGCCGCTCTCGCCGCCTGATATTATTGGTTTTATAGGAGGAGTGATGAAACAGACCCTGAACTGGATGGTCGGCGCTGCGTTCGCGCTCACCGGACTCGCGGCGCACGCACAGGCGTGGCCGAGCAAACCGATGATTTTTCTCAACCCGTTCCCCGCCGGGGGCGGCACCGACACCTTTGCGCGGCCCATTGCGGCGAAGCTGTCCCAGCAGTTCGGCGAGCAGGCGCTGATCGAGAACCAGGGCGGCGCCGGCGGCACCGTCGGCGCGGCGAACGCCGCCAAGCGCGCCCCAGACGGCTACAACTGGTTCTTTGGTGCGGTGCACCACACCATCGCCGAGAGCTTGTATACGAAGTTGTCCTACAGCCTGGAGAAGGATTTCGAGCCGATCACCGTCGCCGCGTTCGTACCGAATGTCGTGGTGGTGCATCCCAAGCATGCCGACAAGTTCAAGACCCTAAAGGACCTGATCGACTACGCGAAGGCGAATCCCGGCAAGCTGAACTATGGCTCGGCGGGCAGCGGCACCACGCACCATCTCTCGGTCGAGCTGTTCAAGACCATGACCCAGACCAAGCTCGAGCATATCCCTTACAAGGGCGCCGGGCCGCTGATGATCGATCTGCTCGCCGGGCAGGTCGACCTCGCCTTCGACGGCATGGGTACGTCGTCGCAGCAGATCAAGGCCGGCAAGCTGATTCCGCTCGCCATCACCAGCAACAAGCGCAATCCGGTGCTGCCCAACGTCCCGACGGTGCAGGAAGCCGGGGTGCCGGGCTACGAGGTGCGCACCTGGTACGGCATCTGGGCGATCAAGGGCACGCCGCCGGCGATCAAGGACCGGATGTACAAGGAAATCGTCGCGGCAATGAACCAGCCCGACCTGAAACGGATCTGGGCCGAGCAGGGGGCGGACCCCGGCGGCATGCCGCCGGCGGAGATGGAGAAGCTGGTCAAGACAGAAATCGCCAAGTGGGCGAAGGTCGTCAAGGACGCCGGCGCCAAGGTCGACAACTGATCAGATAACCCCCGCGGCGCGCAGCCGGGCGATCTCGGCGTCGCTCTTGCCCAGAAGCTCGCGCAGCACCGCGTCGGTGTGCTCGCCCAGCAGCGGCGGCGCCAGGCGGTGCTCGAGGGGGGTCTCGGAGAATCGCATCGGGCTCGCCACGCCCGGCAGCTTTCCCGCGGCGGAGTGCTCGAGCTCGATGCGGATGCCGCGGGCCTTGACCTGCGGCTCCTCGAACACCTGCGCCACGTCGTTGATCGGCCCGTTCGGCACGCCCGCGGCCTCGAGCAGCTCCACCCATTCCCGGGTGCTGCGTTTGCTGAACGCCGCCTGCAGCAGCCGCGTGAGCTCCGCGCGATTTTCGACACGCTTGCCGTTGGTGGCGAAGCGCGCATCGCCCGCCAGCTCAGGGCATCCAGCAGCCTCGCAGAACTTGCGGTACAGGTTATCGTTCCCGCAAGCGAGGATCACCTGGCCGTCGCTCGAGCGGAACGGCTGGTAGGGCACGATGTTGGGGTGCAGGTTGCCGATGCGCTTCGGCGCGACCCCGGTGGCGAAGTAGTTGGTGTTCTGGTAGGCGAGCAGCGCGATCTGCGAATCGAGCAAGGCCAGGTCGAGGTGCTGGCCGACGCCCGATTGCGCGCGATGCGCGAGCGCGGCGCAGATGGCGATCGAGGCGTACATTCCGGTGATGATGTCGGCGATCGGCACGCCGGCGCGCTGCGGACCTGCGCCGGGCGCACCGTCGGGCTCCCCGGTGACGCTCATCATGCCGCCCATGCCCTGGATCATGAAGTCGTACCCGGGCCTTTCGCGCCAGGGACCGGTCTGGCCAAAGCCGGTCACCGAGCAGTAGACGAGCCCCGGATTGACCTTGCGCAGAGCGTCGTAGTCAAGTCCATAGCGCGACAGGTCGCCATGCTTGTAGTTCTCGATCAGGACGTCGGCGCCGCCCGCCAGTGCGCGGATCAGCCCCTGGCCCTCGGCCACCGCGATGTTCACCGTGATCGACTTCTTGCCGCGGTTCGCCGACGTGAAGTAGGCCGAGTCCCGCGTTTCGCGGCCTGCGCGGTCCCTGACCCAGGGTGGACCGAAAGCGCGCGAGTCATCACCGACCTTTGGCCGCTCGACCTTGATGACTTCGGCGCCCAGGTCGGCCAGGTTCTGCCCGGCCCACGGGCCGGCGAGCACGCGCGACAGGTCGAGGACGCGGATATGCGACAGCGGGCCAGCCATGCGAGCAGCCTTACGGAAATTGCAAAGGGCTGGAGTTTAAGCTACCTGACGACGACGATGTTGTTGTGCACGGTGCGTACGCC